>NZ_JWMC01000027.1:0-11605 GCF_000812405.1 Pseudomonas sp. PI1 | reverse complement strand
GTATGCTTTTTCATGGACTCACCCTCACTGTCGGTGGCTTCTTAGACCGCCACCGTGGCGCCTCGACGCCTCGGTGAGGGTGAGTCCATCCAATTACATGGAAATGGTGTGGATGGGGCCGTCGTAGGATGGCGTTGAGCGAAGCGATACCCATCGCCATGGCCGCATGGGTTTCGCCAAGGCTCAACCCATCCTACGAAAAGCGGCAAGGCAGCTCCACGCCTGACGTCCGGGCAAAAAAGCCCCGCACAAGGCGGGGCTCGGGAACAGCGACGGGCTCAGCCGGCGGGCGTCAGGCGGCGACGCTCGCGCCGTGCTGGCTGCTCTGCGCCAGGTCCAGCAGTTCGCGGTTGGCCACCGCGTACATGGCGTAGTCGGTGCTGGTGGAGGCACGCAGTTCCACCAGCATGGCGCGCCAGCGCTCGGCCATTTCGCGGTGCTGGTCGATCCACAGCGCCACGCGCTCGCCCATGTCCTGCGGGCCGTCCTGCATCTGCAGCACCGAGACGGTGATCGCCCGCTGCTGCCAGTCGAGGTCGTCGCGGAAGGCTTCGCGGGCCAGCGCCTGCCAGTTGTTCTCCACCGGCAGGTTGCTGATCTGCTGCAGGTACCAGGTCAGCTCCAGCTCGCTGCCGATGGCGAAGTAGGCGCGCGCCACTTCGGCCGGGTCGCGGCCGGTGACGTCCGCCGCCTCGATGATCGGCAGCAGGGTGTAGAGGTGGCTGGTGCCGGCGACCATGCGTGCCAGCAACTCGGGCACACCGGCGTCGACGTAGGCCTGGTAGCGCGCCTGCCACAGCTCGCGGGTCGGACCTTCGAGCAGTTCGTTGAGCTTCAGGCCCAGGGCGGCGATGCGCGGGCCAAAGTGGGCCACGTCGCGGGCGGCGTCCTGCTCGTTGCGGCGGCTACGCAGGAACCAGCGGGTGGCGCGGCGGCCCAGGCGCATCAGTTCGTCCATCAGGGTCAGCTGGACTTCCGCCGGCACCTGGTAGTCGAGCTGCTCGATCTGGCGGAACCAGTGCGGCAGGTGGAACACGTCGCGGACGATCACGTAGGCGCCGGCGACGTTGGCCGGGGTCATGCCGGTGGACTCCTTCAGGCGCTGCACGAAGGTGATGCCCATGTGGTTGACCAGGTCGTTGGCGATCTGCGTGCTGACGATCTCGCGCTTCAGCCGGTGCCGGCGCATGGCCGTGCCGAACTTGGCCACCAGGGTCTGCGGGAAGGCCGTTTCCATGTCGCGGGTGAGGTAGTCGTCGTCGGGCACCAGCGACTTGAGCAGCGACTCCTTGAGGTCGATCTTGCTGTAGGAGATCAGCACCGACAGCTCGGCGCGGGTCAGCCCCTGGCCGGCGGCGATGCGTTCGGCCAGGGCCTCGTCGGTGGGCAGGAACTCCAGGGCGCGGTCGAGCTTGCCGCGCGCCTCCAGGTCGCTCATCAGCCGCTTGTACTCGGCGATGCGCTCGCGGGCGCGGCGTTCGGCCAGGCTCAGCGCCTGGGTCTGCTTGTAGTTGTTGCCCAGCACCAGGTCGCCGACCTGCTCGGTCATCTCGGCCAGCAGGGCGTTGCGCTGCTTGCCGGTCATATCGCCGGCGGCCACCACCTCGTTGAGCAGGATCTTGATGTTGACCTCGTGGTCGGAGCAGTCCACGCCACCGGCGTTGTCGATGAAGTCGGTGTTGCAGGCGCCGCCATTGAGGCCGAACTCGACGCGGCCGAGCTGGGTCACGCCCAGGTTGCCGCCCTCGCCCACCACCTTCACGCGCAGCTCGCGGCCGTCCACGCGCAGGGCGTCGTTGGCCTTGTCGCCGACGTCGGCGTGGCTTTCCTTGCTGGACTTGACGTAGGTGCCGATGCCGCCGTTCCACAGCAGGTCCACCGGCGCCTTGAGCAGGGCATTGATCAGCTCGGTGGGGGTCAGGCGCTCGGCCTGGATGTCGAAGCGCGCGCGCACCTCGGGGCTCAGGGTGATGCTCTTGGCGCTGCGCGGGAACACGCCGCCACCGGCGGAGATCAGCGAGGCGTCGTAGTCCGACCAGGCCGAGCGCGGCAGGTTGAACAGGCGCTGGCGCTCGGCGAAGCTCACCGCCGGGTCCGGGTTGGGGTCGAGGAAGATGTGCAGGTGGTTGAAGGCGGCCACCAGTTGCAGCTTGTCGGACATCAGCAGGCCGTTGCCGAACACGTCGCCGGCCATGTCGCCGATGCCGATGACGGTGACGCTGTCCTTCTGCACGTCGATGCCGCGCTCGCGGAAGTGCCGCTGCACCGAGACCCAGGCGCCGCGGGCGGTGATGCCCATGCCCTTGTGGTCGTAGCCGGCCGAGCCGCCGGAGGCGAAGGCGTCGCCCAGCCAGAAGCCGTATTCGGCGGCGATGCCGTTGGCGATGTCGGAGAAGGTCGCGGTGCCCTTGTCGGCGGCCACCACCAGGTAGGGGTCGTCCTCGTCGTGGCGGACCACGTTGGCCGGCGGCACCACCTCGCCTTCCTTGAGGTTGTCGGTGATGTCCAGCAGCCCGGAGATGAAGATGCGGTAGCAGGCGATGGCCTCGGCCTGGATTTCGTCGCGGCTGCCGCCCACCGGCAGGCGCCGCGGGATGAAGCCGCCCTTGGCGCCCACCGGGACGATCACCGCGTTCTTCACCTGCTGGGCCTTGACCAGGCCGAGCACTTCGGTGCGGTAGTCCTCCTCGCGGTCGGACCAGCGCAGGCCGCCGCGGGCGACCTTGCCACCGCGCAGGTGCACGCCCTCGACGCGCGGGCAGTAGACGAAGATTTCGTACTTGGGCACCGGCTTGGGCAGCTCGGGGATCGCCTTGGGGTTGAACTTGAAGCTGAAGTAGCTCTTG
Organism: Pseudomonas sp. PI1; assembly: GCF_000812405.1. Taxonomy (NCBI): domain Bacteria; kingdom Pseudomonadati; phylum Pseudomonadota; class Gammaproteobacteria; order Pseudomonadales; family Pseudomonadaceae; genus Pseudomonas; species Pseudomonas sp. PI1. The sequence goes on along the minus strand of NZ_JWMC01000027.1, from coordinate 8,759 downwards.
TTCTGGCCGGCGGCGTCGGGCTGGTAGAAGTTGGTGCGCAGGGTGGCCTTGATCAGGTCCAGGTAGCGCCGCAGGATGCGGTCCTCGTTGAGCACCTGGACGTCGTCCAGGGCACTGAGGATCGCCTGCTCGAGCTTCTGCTGCTTGTCTTCCAGGTCCTCGGCGGTGAGCTTGCGGGCCAGGTAGAAGCGCGTCTTGAACAGCCGCACCAGTTCGCGGGCGATGTCCACGTGGGCGTTCAGCGCGCTGGCGATGTAGCCCAGGTCGAAGCCCAGGCGGATCTGCTTGAGGTAGCGGGCGTAGGCGCGCAGCAGGGCGACGTCGCGCCACGGCAGGCTGGCGGTCAGCACCAGGCGGTTGAAGGCGTCGTTCTCGGCGTCGCCGTTGACGATGTGGATGAAGGCGTCCTGGAGGATTTCGTTGAGCTGCTGGATGTCCACGTCCAGGCCTTCGGCGTAGGTGAAGGCGAAGTCGTGGATCCAGTACTCGCGGCCGTTGGCGTGGCGCAGGCGGTAGGGGAACTCGCCGAGCACGCGCAGGCCGAGGTTCTCCAGGATCGGCAGCACGTCGGACAGCGCCAGCGGCGCGTCGGCGTGGTACAGCTTGCAGTGCAGTTGCTGCTCGCTCTGCGCCAGCGGCTGGTAGAAGCTCATCACCAGCGGGCGGGCATCGGACAGGCTGAGCAGGTGCTGCAGGTCGACCACCGCGAAGTGCGGGGCGAAGCGCTCGCGGTAGCCGGCCGGGAAGCCCTTGGGGAAGTCCTCGAGGATGTTGGTGCCCTGCCCTTCGCCGAAGTTCTCCACCACCAGCGCGGCGTAGTCGTCCTGCCAGGAACGGCAGGCCTGGATGGCCTCTTCCTCGAGCCGCTTGGTGTCGATGTCGATGCGCGTCTTCGGGTCCACCCGCAGGATGAACTGCACACGGGCCAGGGTCGATTCGGAGAAGAAGGTCCAGAACTCGCAGTCGCTGGCCTTCAGGCGCTCGCGCAGGACCTGCTCGATCTTGATCCGCGTCTCGGTGGAATAGATGTCGCGCGGCACGTAGGCCAGGCAGTAGGCGAAACGGCCGTACGGGTCCTTGCGCAGGAACAGGCGGATCTTGTTGCGCTCCTGGATCTGCACGATGGCCATGGCAGTGGCGAACAGCTCGTCCACCGGCGTCTGGAACAGGTCGTCACGCGGCAGCACTTCCAGCACCTGGGCCAGTTCCTTGCCCAGGTGGCCGTTGGCGTCGAAGCCGGAGCGGCGCTCGACCTCGGCGACCTTGCCGCGGATCGACGGGATCTGGCTGACGCTCTCGTTGTACACCGAGGAGGTGAACAGGCCCATGAAGCGGAATTCGCGCAGCACCTTGCCCTTGGCGTCGATCTCGCGGATGGACACGTAGTCCGGGTAGGCCGGGCGGTGCACGCGGCTGGGGTGCGAGGCCTTGGCGAAGGACAGCAGCAGCGGCTCGCGCAGGTAGGCCACCGCGTAGTCCTCGATGTGCAGTTCCTCTTTGCTCAGGCCGGTGCGCAGCAGCTTGGTCACGCCGAGGAAGGATTTCTCGTCGTAGTTCACCCGGCCGCCGTCGGCCTCGTCGACCACGGTGAACTCTTCGTAGCCGAGGAAGGTGAAGTGGTTGTCCAGCAGCCATTCGAGGAAGGCGCGCACCTCGGCGGTCTCCTCGGCGCGGGCCTTGGCCTTGGACTTGCCGAGCCAGGCCAGCAGTTCCTCGGCCTTGGCGCGCATGGCCGGGAAGTCGGCCACCGCCAGGCGCACCTCGCCCAGCACTTCCAGCAGGGTCTTCTCCAGGGTGCGCAGCTCGCCGACGTGGGAGGCGCGGTCGATCTCCAGGTACATCAGCGACTCATGGCGCACGTCCTTGCCCTGGCTGTTCTTCGGCAGCACTTCCAGCAGCTCGCCCTTGGCGTTGCGGCGCACGCTGACCACGGTGGTCTGCAGGGTGTGGATGCTGTAGCCGCGGCGGTTCAGCTCCATGCGCACCGAGTCGACCAGGAACGGCTGGTCCGGGTGCAGCACCTGCACGGCGGTGTGCGTGGACTGCCAGCCGTGCTTCTCGTAGTCGGGGTTGTACACGCGCACTTCCGGCTCGGCCGGGTCGAAGCGCTCCAGCAGGCGCCAGGAGGACAGGGTGCAGCCGACCAGGTCGGACAGGCGGCGCTGGGTCAATTCGTCGAGGGAGATGAGGCTGAAGAACTGTTCGGCGAACAGGGCTACTTGTGGCAGCACCTTTTCGCCGACGTGCTGCGCCAGGGCCGATTGCAGTTGCTGCTGGAAATCGGCTTTGCTGGCCGCGGTGAAGAACGCCATGGTCAATGCTCCGCTTGGCTTGTCATTGGGTGAAGCAAGGGCTTTCTCGAGCTGCGAATCGCCCCGGGAGTGGCGCCGGGCCACCGTCTTCCGATGAAGTTCAGCAGATGCTGGGCATTAATCCAGGCAGGGGAAGCATCCAGGTAGGCGGCCGGACCGCCCGGTCACGATTCACTTGCGGAGCTTAACGAGACGGCGCGGCAATGGGATTACCAAGCCGCGACATATTCGTTCATGCAGGGGTAACAGGGCGTGCCGGCCGCCGGCCGGCACGCCCGTCGCGGCGGGCTCAGCGCTCCCAGTCGGGCTTCTGCAGGCGCAGGCCGTGGAGGCCGTCGTAGGCCGCGCGCTGCGGCGGCTGCCAGCCTTCGAGCAGAGCCGGCTCGACGCGGTAGATCTCCACGCCCAGCGGGCGGCAGACGCTCAACGGGTCCTGCGCCTCGGGGCCCCACATGGGCAGCGACAGGTCGCCGCCCGGGCAGGTGGACAGCGCGCAGAGCACATCGATCTCGGCGAAGAACTCCAGGTAGTCGCCCTGCTTCGCCGGGCAGGCCTTCATGAAGTACATGTCGTCGTGGTTCAGGCCGGTGCACTGGAAGATATTCAGCACGTCGTGCACGTCGAACTCGGTGAGGCCGTGGGGCAGCACCGCGCGGGTCAGGTTCGAGTGGCAGTGGTGGTGGAAGTCCTCGCCGGTGAGCATCTTGTTGACGTAGGGGTCGCAGCGCGTGCCCAGCAGGTCGTGCACCCGCCCGCCGTGCTCGTCGATGCCATAGGCGGCCAGGCTGTCGTCGGTGATGGTCAGCAGCGGGCGGAGGAACGGCAGGTTCGACCACAGGCGGTCGTAGGTGCTGACGTGGGCGCCCTGCAGCTGGCGGGTGCGCGCGGCCCACATGCGCTCGCGCGGGTCGTTGGCGTTCCACACGTTGAAGTCGCCGACCTGCGGGCCGACCGGGGTGGTGACGCGGAACAGGTGCCCGGCCGGCACCTTCCAGGCGCGGCCGGTGCGGATCGGCACCTCGAACTGCTCGATGAGGCTGCGCGCGCCCTTGTCCTCGCGCAGGCGGTCGTAGAACGCCTTGTCCACCTGCAGGGCGGAACCCTTGTTGGCCTGGTAGGCGGCGGGATAGTCCTTGTACATGTTCGGTGTCTCCTGGTTCAGAGGGAGTGGGGTGTGCCGAGCAGGTCCAGCAGCGCGTTTTCGGAATCCTCGAGGTAGCTGGCCATGGCCTCCGCCGCCTCGTGCTTGCGGCCGGCGCCGAGCAGGTCGTGGATGTGCCGGTCGCGGTCGATCCAGGGGCGCTGGAAGTTCTCCTCGTTGGGCGCGAGGGAGAACACCAGGCGCATCTGCGCCGCGACGTTGGCGAAGAACTCGTCGAACAGCGGGCTGCGCATCAGCCCGACGATGTGCTGGTGGAAGTGCAGGCTGTGGGTGCCGAAGGCCTGCCAGTCCTCGCGGTCCTGGGCCAGCTCGGCGGCCTCTATGGCCTCCAGCATGCGGTCGGACTGGTACTCGCGCAGCGGCTTGCTGGCGAGGATCGCCTGCAGCTCCAGGGTGCGCCGCACCAGGAAGATGTCGCGCACCTCGGCCAGGCCCAGGCGGCGCACCATCACGCCCTTGTTGCGCACGTAGGTGGCCAGGCCCTCGCGGCCGAGCTGGTGCAGGGCCTCGCGGATGGTGTTGCGCGAGGCGTTGTAGCCCTTCACCAGCTCGCTCTCGACCAGCGCCATGCCCGGCAGCAGGCGCCCGCCGATGATGTCCTCGCGCAGTTCGTTGGCGACCTGGGCCGACAGCGACAGGCCGCCGGCGTCTTTGTTTTTCATCTGCGGCCCTCCTCAGGCCAGTTGGACGTCCTTGAGGAACCGCCCCATGCGCTCGCTGCGCTGCTCCAGCAGCTCGCGCGGCGGCCCGGCCTGGACGATGCGCCCGGCCTCCATGAACACCACGCGGTCGGACAGGCGGAAGGCGAAGTTCATTTCGTGGGTGACGATGACCATGGTCATGCCCTCCTTGGCCAGCTCCTCGATCACCGCCAGCACGTCGCCGACCAGCTCCGGGTCCAGCGCCGAGGTCGGCTCGTCGAACAGCATCACCGCCGGGCGCATGGCCAGCGCGCGGGCGATGGCCACGCGCTGCTGCTGGCCGCCGGAGAGCTGGTGCGGGTACTTGCCGGCGTGTTCGAGCATGCCCACCTTGTTCAGCAGCGCCAGACTCAGCTGGCGCAGCTCGGCGGCGTCGGCGTGACCATGGTGGTGCGGAGCGAGCATGACGTTCTCCAGCACCGTCTTGTGCGGGAACAGGTTGAAGCCCTGGAACACCATGCCGACCTGGACGATGCCCTGCATGTGCACCTTGTTGCCCAGCGGCCCGCCCGGCTCGCGCGCGCCGCGCAGGAACGGCTTGCCGCAGAGAGTCACCTCGCCCTGGTCGAGCGCTTCCAGGCCGTTGAGGGTGCGGATCAGGGTGGTCTTGCCCGAACCCGAGGGGCCGATGATCGACACCACCTCGCCCCAGCGCACGTCGAGGTCGATGCCCTTGAGCACCTCCAACTGGCCGTAGTGCTTGCGCGCCCCACGCACCTGCAGGGCGAAGGCGCCCTGCCCGGCGCTGGCCTCGCTGCGCCGCGAAACCACCGCCGGCAGCTCGCCGACCGGCACCGGGCGCGGCTGCCGGCGGGTGACGTCGAGATGGTTCTCCAGGCGCCGCAGCAGGTAGCTGAACACGGTGACGATGAACACGTAGTAGAAGGCCACCGCCAGCATGGTCTCCAGCACCAGGAAGTTCTGCGTGTAGAGCTGCTGGCCGACCAGCAGGATTTCGCTCAAGGAAATCACCGAGACCAGCGAGGTCAGCTTGACGATGGTGATGTACTCGTTGGCCAGGGTCGGCAACGCCACGCGCAGCGCCTGGGGAATCACGATCAGCCACTGCACGCCGCGGTAGCCGATGCCCAGCGCCTTGCCCGCCTCCAGTTGGCCCTTGGCGACCGCCAGCAGGCCGCCGCGGTGGATCTCCGCTATATAGGCCGTCTCGCTCAGGACCATGGCGATCAGCCCGGCGCCGTAGGGGTTGGAGAGCAGCGCGCTGGTGCCGGGGAAGACCTGCGGCAGGTTGTAGACGAAGATCAGCAGCACCAGCAGCGGCAGGCTGCGGAAGAACCAGATGTACAGCGCCGCCGCGTCGCGCAGGTAGCGCCGCGAGGATTGCCGGGCCAGGGCCACCAGGAAGCCGAGGACGATGCCCAGCAGCCAGGTTTCCAGGCTCAGCTCCACCACGGTGCCCACCGCGCGCCAGAAATCGGCGTTCCACAGCAGGCCCAGGGCATAGTGCCAATCGAAATGCATGTTCGTGCTCCGTATTGCTCGGCCGGTCGTCGGTTCAGTTGCCCAGCGCCTGGGCGACGTCCGCCGCGCTCGGTTCGGCGAGGTTGTAGCGCGCCAGCAGGGCCTGGTATTCGCCGTCCTGCTTCATGGCCTCGAAGCCCTGGCGCAGGCCGTCGAGCAGTTCGCCGTTGCCCTTGCGCACGGCCAGGCCGATGACCACCGGGTAGATCAGCTCGCGGGAGGCGATCTGCAGGCGGCCCTGCAGCTTCTCGGCGGTGATCTTGGCCACCGCGGCGTTCTCGAACTGCACGTCCACCGCCTTGGCCAGCAGGGCCTGGGCGGCCTCGGGCGAGGTGGGGAATTCCCGCGACTGGATCGCCGGCTTGCCCTGGGCCTCGCAGTAGTCGCGCGAGACCTCCAGCAGCCTGGGAATCCACGAGCCGCCCTTGATCGAGGCCACGCGCTTGCCGCACAGGTCCTCGGCGCGCTGCGGGCGGAAGTCGTCGTCGCTGCGCACCATCAGCGAGGCGCCGCTCTTCAGGTAGGGCAGGAAGTCCACCTGGCGGGCGCGCTCGGGGGTGACGTAGAGCGCCGAGGCGACCACGTCGAAGCGCCGCGCGTTGACGCCCATCACCAGGTTGGCGAAGCGGGTGTCGCGGAACTCCGGCTGCAGCTGCAACTGCTTGCCCAACGCCCTCATGAACTCCGGGTCGAAGCCGGCGGGCTGGCTCTGCTCGAGGTAGGCGTAGGGTGGGTAGGTGAGGTCCGAGCCGATGCTCAAGCGGCCCTCCTCCAGGGTGCCGGTTACCGCTGCCATGGCCGGTGCGGCCAGCGCCAGTACGCCGGGCAACGCCAGTGCCGCCAGCCAGCCCGCCTTGCCTGCAAATCGCTGTTTCATGGTGAAGCCCTCGCACGGTGATTGTTCAACAATCTTTCCGTTACGAGTAATCAAACTTGATGCCAATTAATAAGAAGGCCGACTGAAAATGGCGTTGGGAAGGAAAAAATCCGCTCTTTCGGGGGAAGTGCCGGCCCCCACATGCCCCACTACGGGGCGGGCGTTACCAAATGGAGCAGCGTGCTAGCGAAAGGCTACCCAGCGCCCCGGCGGTAACAGCGACAAACCAGGCAACGAGCAGGCTGCACGGCCTAAGGTGGCCGGTAACACGCCGGGAAACGCTCCGTTATCCGTGCCGCCTGCGGGCTGAGCCAGGCGTGGATGGCCTGGCGCAGCGCCTGCGCGGTAGCGGGCATGCAAGGGCAGCGGGGGCGCCCAGGCAGCCGAGCTTCCCCGCAACAGGCGCCCTGGGCGCGGGACTCAGAGCTGGCCGTAGAGCAGGTCGCTGACCAGCATGCAGCCCGGCGCATGGGTGATGAACAGCTCCGGCTCGGCCTCGGCCAGCACCGCCTGCGGGGTGACGCCGCAGGCCCAGAACACCGGCAGTTCGTCGGCGGCCAGGGCCACCGGCTCGCCGTAGTCCGGCGCTTGCAGGTCGGCGATGCCGATCAGCGCCGGGTCGCCGATGTGCACCGGGGCGCCGTGGGTCAGCGGGAAACGCCCGGTGATCTGGCTGGCGCGCACCGCGTCGGCGGCCTTCAGCGGGCGCATCGACACCACCATGTGGCCGGCCAGGCGCCCGGAGGGGGTGTTGGCGATATGGGTGCGGTACATGGCCACGTTGCGCCCCTGCTCGATGTGGCGCAGGGCTATGCCTTCGTCCTGCAGCGCCTGCTCGAAGGAGAACGAGCAGCCGATGGCGAAGGCGACGAAGTCGGCCTCCCACAGCTCGCCGATGTCGCTCGTTTCGCGGTGGGGCTGGCCGCGGCGATACACGCGGTACAGCGGCACGTCGCTGCGCACGTCGATGTCGACGCCGAGCTTGTGGAAGTGCGGCGAGCCGGGCTCGGTGACGTCCAGCAGCGGGCAGGCGCGCGGGTTGAGCACGCAGAAGCGCAGGAATTCGTCGGCCCAGGAACGCTGCAGGATCACGATGTTGGCCTGCAGGTGGCGCTGGCCGAGGCCGCTGGTGTGCCCGGCGTAGTCGCCGCGGCGGATCAGCCGGCGCAGTTCGAGGGGGCTCAGGGAGGCGAGATCGTGGGGCTGGGCCGGGGGCATCGGCGGTCTCCTGATGGTGGGCAAGGCCCCCGTTCTAGTCGGCCGGCGCCGAGGCCGTCCAACAAATAGTTTCCGCCCCCGGGCATCGGAAAAATTGATTCAGCGGCCCGCCGGCAGCAGCACGATGCGCGACTCGCCGGCGCCGGCCGCGTAGTTAGCGAGCACCGTCCGGCTCATTTCCACCACCTGCTCCACCAGCTCCAGGCCGCTGCCGCCGCGCCAGGAGGCCACCAATGGCAGCTCCGGCGGCGACGGCTCCACGTCCAGCACCCGCAGTTCGCCGCGCTCCAGCTCCTGGACCACCAGGGCCGGCGGCAGCGCGCCTATGCCGAAGCCATCGCGCACCAGGCGCGTCATCGCCGCCACCGAGTTCACGCAGTTCAGCCGCGGCAGGCTGACGTCGCGGGCCTGGAGCATGGTGAGCAGGTCCAGGTGCGGCCGCGAATGCTTGGAGAAGGTCAGCACGCGCTCGCGGAACAGGTCCTCCAGCCCCGTGTAGTCGCGGTCGTAGGGCGAGCCCCGGGGCACCACCCAGCGCAGCGGGTAGCTGCCCAGCTCCAGGTTGAGCACCGATTCGTGGCGGATGGCGTCGGTCTGGAAGATCAGGTCCAGGTAGCCCTTGCGCAACTGCTCGGCGAGGTTGATCGCGGTGTCCGCCATCAGCTCGATCTCGAGGTCCGGGAAGCGCTCCATGCCACGCGCCACCAGGGGGCTGAGCCAGGTGTGGATGACCGTGTCCATGGCGCCGATGCGGATACGCCCCTGGCCGACGCGGCCGGCATCTATGGCCTGGCGCAGCGACTGCGCGGTGTCGAGCATGCGCTCGGCGTACTCCAGCACCTGGTGGCCCTCGGGGGTCAGGGTCACGCCGCGGGAATCGCGAACGAACAGCTTCACGCCCAGATCGCCTTCGAGCACGGCGATACGGCTGGAAATGGCGGCCTGGGTGCTGAAGAGCTTCTCGGCGGTGAGGCGGAAGCTCTTCAGGCGGGCGACCCAGACGAAGG
>NZ_JWMC01000026.1:0-32549 GCF_000812405.1 Pseudomonas sp. PI1 | reverse complement strand
CGGCCAATCGGTTGCCGGTCGCGCTCATCGACCACGATCACGTCGATGACCGTGTGGTCAATCTGTACTTGCTCCAGCGGTGCTGTCACGGCAGGAGGTTCGCCGCCAGCACCTTGCAGGCCGCGGGACGCATCCTGGCCTTCCCGCCGGCGAGTGACCTTGCGCGGATCGAGGCCGGCGATCCTCAATGCCACGGTGTTGCGCGCCGGCACCCGCAGCTTTTGCGTTTTGCAAGTCTGCGCGACCTCGCGGTGGAACGCTGCCAGAGTCCGTTTCTGCTTGGTCAGGAACCGCTTTTGCAGCAACTCGCGGATGATGCGCTCGACCGGCTCCGGCAAGCGCCCCTTGCCTTTGCCACCGCCGGATTGGCCGGGGACCAGGTCCGTCACGAGGCCGCTGCCTTGCCGGGCTCGCCGGATCAGAACGTACACCTGCCGCCGAGACAAGCCCAACGCCTGAGCAGCCATATCGGCCGCTTCGTGCCCGACCGTCTCCGACTGCGCCAACGGGCCGATGATCTCCGCACGACGGCGCGCACGCTCCCAAGCCTTATCAGGCAGAGTGGCCACGCCTTGCTCGGGAATCCGTGGGGTGTCGGTCGTCATGCTCACCTCGCTTTGGTGCACACGAGTATTGAGCATAGTCGAGATTGGTGCAGATCACTTCTGATATTGGACTGTCAGGAGCTGGCTGCACAACAGCCGCTACACTCAATCAACTGGTGCAGTCGTCTTCTGAAAATGACAGATGCAGGGCGTGTCGCAAAACTTAGGATTTATGCGACGTAAAGGCAAGTCGTAACAACGATTGCGCGCACTACAATGTTAGTGCATAGTCAATACGGCGTTATTAATAGGATGCGGGATGGAACAGCAAACAAACTTCACCTGCCGCGTCGATGCTGACCTGAAACAAGCCTTTCTGAGAGCGGCCAAGGCAAACGACCGGCCGGCCTCGGTACTGATTCGGGATTTCATGCGCGAGTACGTCCAGCAGTCAACACAAGGCCGACAAGCCAGCCTGTCCTTCGACCGAAGGGCTACCGACCAGAAGGGGGCAGCGTGTTGAGCGAAATGAAACGCGAAAGCGTGACGAAGGCAAGTTAAAAAGCGGCTGACCAACCGGGGGCAACCGGCCGGTCGGCCTAACCACAACCAGCCTATCAAGGAGGCATAGCGATGGCTACGAACACTTTACATGGCGAACGAACAAGATCCAGATCTGGACAACGGCGAAGAAGAACAGGAAGCCGAGGCGAACGGCGTTGAAATCGTTGAAGACGTTTCGCTACGTCCTGGCCCCAATGCTGACGCCCCGGCCGATGTTGAACGGTACATCAGCGCCGAAGTGCGGGCGCTTTACGACGTGTACAGCTACCGGCACGCGGCCGCGATCCTGGCTAATTCCTTTCCGATCGAGCTGGCCGAGATCGAGGCGGCTTTACTCGCCTTCCGCATCACCAAGCGGGACATTGGAACGCCAGGCGGGAACGAATCGGATATGCCGAAGAAGTTTTCCCGCACCTTGCGGCCGGCGGGCTGGGTCGAGTCTCGGATTCAAGGGGATTTGCTGGTGAGGATGCAGGAGTACGACGAACTGTTCCTGCCCAGCGGGAAGGTCAAGAAAGTGAAGCGGTCGGAAAGCACGCCGCGCATGATCGAAAACTTCATTGACGGCCACAAGATCGACTACGTAAAGGGCCGGGTGGCCTTCGATCTGGAATGGAACTCGAAGGATCAAACCTTTGACCGGGATCTGTACGCCCTGCGGGCCTTCCATGAATGCGGGCTGATTAGCGCCGGCGTCATGGTCACGCGCAGCGAGAAGCTAAACCCGGTCTTTGACGTGGTGCCGCAACTGAACAAGGCGGGCGAGGAAGTCGGCAAGACCGTAAGAGCGAAATACGGTGCCAGCACGACATGGATGGGCAAGCTCCTGTACCGGCTCAACGCCGGCCGACACGGCGGCTGTCCTGTCCTGGTGTTCGGCATCACACCAAAACTTATTGAGGACTGGAACCCATGACCAAGAACAAGGCCGACACGGCATCAGACGCAGGGCGGGATCTGCTGGCCCGGCATGGTGGCCGGCACTTTCATACCATCCTGGCCGATCCGCCGTGGCAGTTCCAGAACCGCACCGGCAAGATGGCCCCGGAGCACAAGCGCCTGTCCCGCTACGGCACGATGACGCTGGACGACATCATGGCGCTGCCGGTCGAGCAACTGACGGCCGACACGGCGCACCTGTATTTGTGGGTGCCCAATGCCCTGCTGCCGGAAGGTATCAAGGTGCTGGAAGCCTGGGGCTTCTCATACAAAAGCAATATCGTCTGGCACAAGGTACGCAAGGACGGCGGGCCGGATGGGCGCGGCGTTGGCTTTTACTTCCGCAACGTCACCGAGCTGGTGCTGTTCGGTGTCCGTGGCAAGAACGCCCGGACGCTTGCACCAGGTCGGCGGCAAGTTAATTTCCTGGCGACTCAGAAGCGCGAACACTCGCGCAAACCGGATGAGTTCTACGACATTGTGGAATCGTGCAGCCCTGGCCCGTTCCTGGAACTGTTTGCGCGCGGGCCGCGCGAAAACTGGTCGGTATGGGGCAACCAGTCCGATGACTACTATCCGAGCTGGCCGACATACTCCAATCATTCGCAATCCGAAAGGGCCAGTAGTAGCGTCCCGATCTTGGCACACGCTGTTGACTAACGCGAATATGAGCAACGAAACCGTCACCATCAGCGCGGCCGTTCCCGCGAACGTGAAGGCCGAAGCGGCCGCCGTCGCGGCAGCGCACGGCATGAGCCTGGCCGCGCTGCTGCGCGAGCTGCTGGCCCGCGTAGCCGCCCGTGACGCCGAAACGCTGGCCTGGCTCGATGAGGCCCGCCGATGAGCGACCCGAAGAACCTGGAAACCTGGCTGCATGAGAAGGCCGGCCCGGCCCATGACGCCCTGAAAGCCGACCCGGCCCGCGCCGTCTCGGCCGACAGGGTGCGCTACACGCTCGATGAGCTGCTGGCCGAGGCCGAAGCCTCCGGCCAGTACCCATTGCCGCCCGAGCAACGCGAATGGGTGGATGCGCCTGCCGTTGGCCGCGAGTGGCCGGCCTGTGAAGCCCTGGAAGCTGACCAGGTGCGCGCACGCCTGCATGACGACGCGATGGCCGAAGCCTTTCGCAAAGACCCGGCCTATGCGGTGGAACTGCTGAACAGCATCCTTGAGGATGGCGACCAGGACGAATTGCTGATCGCGCGCCGCCAGATAACGGAAGCGTTTAGTGAAAGGGTCGCCGACATTGCCCTGGCTATCGCACTGGCCCGCCGCGTCGATGCGGGCCTAGACCCGCTGACGCCCTTCGACCCGGCCGAACATCTGACCACGGCCGAGGCCGTGGCCGCGCTCCTTGCCGACGCCGAAGCCACCGGCGATGCGGCTTACATCGAGCACGCGCACCAGGTCGCAGCACGTGCGCGAACCATGCACGGCCTGGAAGGGTAGGGATGGCCAACATCGCCAGTTCCGACGATGACGGCCGCCGCGGTGGATCTCATCGCCATTCCTGACGATGCAGGCCCGGACGTGAAAAGGGCGGCCAACTGGCCGCCCTTGTCGTTCCTGGTTGTGCCTTACCTGGTGGCGTTGAAGTCGGCCATCTTCAACTGCGCAAGGGCCGATTCCGCCTGTAGCTTGTCCAGCGCGGCCGCCTCGCGGGCGCGGGCTGCTGCAAGCGACACCGCCAGCAGCTCGCGGCGCTCGGCCGTCATGCCGCCGGGTTCGCGTAGCTCGGCCTCGATGCTGTCCATCGTGTTCTGCGTCCGGCTTGCCGTGGCCTGGTAGGCGTCATAGGCGGCCTGCACCGGGGCCATGATCGAAAAGCGGGCGGCGTCGGCAGGCTGGCCGGCGTGGGCGGCCGAAGCCATCAGCAGGGCGGCCACGGCCGCCAGCGGGAAGGAAGTGCGTTTCATAGCTTTTGCTCCAAAGGTTGAGGATTCATCGAGACGCCGGCGGCGTCCGGTATCGACCTGGGCGCAGCGCCCGGCCTTCGGGTTCTATGCAGGGCTTACCGCACGGCGCGGCGCTCGATCTCGGCCGCAACTGCCTGGGCGCGGTCTATCGGCACGGTCTGCGTGTAGATGCCATAGCCATAGCTCACCAGTGAAACGGCTTCGCCCCTGGTGTTCACGACAACGCCGCCCGAGTTGCCGCCGATGATTGAAGCCGTCACCAGCATGAAGTCATCGGGGGAAAGCATCGCGGCATCGCGGCCATACCACGCGACGATGCCCACGCCCACGGCGAAGCCGTAGCCGCCTGGCGAACCGATCGCCATCACGTCCTGCCCCTGACGGGGCATGACGCCAGCAACCGGAATCGGGGGCAGGGGGTCGCCCTCGATCTCGATCAGCGCCACGTCGCGGGAAATGTCCGCGCCGATCACGCGGGCCTCGCGCCACTCGCCGGCGGCGGTGCGCACGCGCAATGCTTCCTGGCCTTCGACGCAATGGGCCACGGTCAGCACCTTGTTTCCTTCGACGGCCACGCCGCCGCAGATGATGCGCTGCCGCCGCTTGGCATCCTCTTTCGGCCAATCCCGATGCCAGGCGCGAACGTGGGTGAGGGCGGCCGTGGCCGCGTTCTGTTGAACGCCAGGGATGCGCCAGGCGTGATTGCTCTCGCCGGTACCATAGGGCTTCTCGATACCCGCCAGGGCGACAACGGACGGCATGGCGCGCTCGGCCAGCTCGGGCCAGTCCGGCGCGACAGGCGGCCGGGTGTCGGGGGGTAGGGTGCCGCGCCGCACGCTGGCCGCGCTTATCGCGTTCTCGGCGATGGCGGTCTGCTCGCGCTGGAAGTCCTCGATGCGCTCCCGCGTGTTGCGCAGGGTGTTGGCATTCGCGGCTGTGGTCGCCACGGTGTAGCCCGCCAGGGTCAATGCGGTGCCGGCGGCGATATAGGTTGCAAGGGCGGCACGCCGCCAGGCTTTAGCGCGGCTCATGCTGTGCGCCCTCCTGGTCGATCAGGCCCAAGCGTTCCAGGCGCGTGCCTACGCGGTCGCCCTCATGCAGCAGCTCGACGTGCTGCCAGTAGGAAAAGACCAACACGCCGCCGGCCAAGATGAGCGCGGCCAGCGATACGCCGAAGGTGATGCAATATTTCGATATGCCGGACGCTGCCCGGCCGGTAACATCGGAAGTAGCCATGATTTCACCTCTATGTCAGGTGGGTTGTGGTCAGGTGTCCAGGTCGGTTGCCGCCTTCCTGGGCACCGCTTTTAGCGGCTGAAACTGCGGGACTGCTCCCGATCTTTCGCCGCCTTCTCCTTGAACCGTTCTGCGATCTCCCGCGCCCTGGCTTGCTTCACCTGGTCGCCGTTCTCGTTGTCCCGGTTCAATTCCTTTGCCAGCGCCTTTGCCTGCTGGCCGTTGATCTCGTTCAGCTCGACTTTCTGGCTTGCGTCCAGCTCGACGCCCTGGCCCGACTGCTCGGCTTCGATAGCCTGGGATTGCTGCGCGGCCGCCCGGCCGTGGCGTTCCAGGCGCTCAAGGTCTTTCGCCTCGCGGCGCTCCTGGGCCTGTTCGATCTGCTTGGCGTAGCCCTTGGCAAGTTCTTCGTTCGTCGGTTCGGTGCTGCTCATCGTCGTTCCTCCTGGCGTAAAACATAAAATATCATTTACTCATTGCATCATATCACAATGAGCGAATGAGTAAAAACATTTTTTCTCATCTGCTGAAACCATCGCGGCCGCGTTCCTGCTCACGCTGCCGCTGTCGGCTGCGCGTGATCTCCTGCGGGTTGCGTGCATACCTGTCGGCAAGCTCGCGCTGCATCTTGTCCAGCTCGACGGCCTGGCGCTCCTTCGGCATTGCGTTGAACCTCTCGATGCGCCCGCGCAGCTCGTCCGGCAGCTCGCGCCAGGCGCTCGGGTTGCGGTCGGAGTAGCCCGCAAAGCCTGCCTGCCGCTTCACCGCCAGCGCCCGGAACTGGCTGACTTCCATCTTGGCGTGCGCCTCGGCCCGCTTGCGGTCTTGTTCGCTGACCTGGGCGGCCGCCGGGCGCTCCGGCTCGGCCTTGGCCTGGGACGGCTGCGCCAGGCCCGCAAAGGCCCGCTGCTGGCCTTCCTGCATGATGGCCGCCGAATGGTGCCGGGGGTCTTTCCCGGCCGCGTGGAACTCCTGGGCGACGGCAAGCTGTGCCTTCGCCACGTCCAGGGCCAGGCCGCCGCCTGCCGCCTCGGCACGCTCGACACCGGCGCGGAATCCGGCCAGCGGGTCGGGTGCCGGGCGTTCGGCCTGGGGCCGCTGCTGCGGCGCTGCCTGCTCGCCGCGTTCCTCGCTGACCTGCTGCCGGAACTTCGCCGCGATCTCGGCCGCCCGGCGCTTCTTCTCGTCCTCTGGCGTGCGCTCGATCTGCTGCGGCCGCTGCACGGTCGGCGTGCCGGCAATGTCGGTCGCGGGCATGAGGTCGGGGCGGCCGTGGCGTTCCAGGTTGCGGCGCAGGCCGTCGCGCATCTTCCCGGCCAGCTCGGCCACCTTCGCCCGGCCGCGTTCCAGCCAACGGCGCATGACGCTCTCGCCGTCGAAGCCGCGCCGGTCGGCAAAGTCCAAAGTGCTTTCCTTCGGACGCTCACGGCCTAGCACCTGGGCCAGCTTGCCGGCGGCCAGCTCGGCCGCGCCGCGAACGTGCCAGGTGTTGCGCTCGGCCGTGGTGCCGTCTGGCAGGCGGACGGTTTCAGAGCCGCCATGTTCCAGGCCGATACGGTCGCCTCGCTTCGCGCCGCTGGCCGCAATGGCGCGTTCAAGATCGACGCCCCAAATGGTGTGCCGTTCGCCCTTGTCGTTTTCCAGAGTGGCAAAGTAGCTGGCTCGGTTCTCCGGCTTGTTCTCGTAGGGCGCTGCGCCATGATCGACCAGGCGGCCGGCGCGGCGGTCGGTGAAGTCGTCGGCTCCTGCAAACAAGGTCGCCGCCTCGCGGTGCCGAGTCATGCCGACATAGGCAAGGCTTCTATCCATGCCGGGGGTCGCCAGCAGGTAGGCCCTATCGACCGTGACGCCCTGGGCCTTGTGGATGGTGACGGCGTAACCATGATCGACGGCGGCATATTGCGCGGCCTGGAACCGGCGGGCTTCGCCGCTGTCCAGGCGCACGGCCAGGCTTCCATCTTCCGAATGCTCGACGGTGCCAAGAGTGCCGTTCTTCACGCCAAGGTCGCGGTCGTTTTTCAGGAACACGATGCGGTCGCCTGGGGCAAACTCCCGGCCGCCGCGCTCGGTCATAAAGCGGGCCGTGCTGCGCAGCTCGCCGCGTTCTTTGCGGGCCTGGCGCACGGCTTCATTGAGCGCCTGCACGTCCTTATTGCTGTGCGCAAGGATGATCTGGCTACCCTTGCCCTGGTCGCCGACATAAGCGGCCGCCAGGCTGTCGCGGGCGGCGTCCCGGCTGTCGTGGATTTTGACGTGGCCGCGCTCGGCATAGGCCGCCAAGCCATCGGCAACGGAACCGCGCGCAAGCTCCTGGCCGGCGGCACGCGCCCATGCCTCTTTCTGGCGTCGAACCTCGGTGATTTCTGCCGCGCCGACATGCTGCACCACGCCACGGAAAGCCGCGCCCGCCTCGATGGCGGCAAGCTGCTTGTCGTCGCCCAGCAGGACGACTTTTGCCCCGGCCTGCTCGGCGGCTTTCAGCACGCGGCCAAGCTGGCGACTGCCGATCATGCCCGCTTCGTCGATCACCAGAACATCGCGGGAAGTGAGTTTGTCCTTTCCGTTTTTCCAAGCAAATTCAAGGGATGCAAGCGTGCGGCTGTCGATGCCGCTGCCCGCCTGCAATTCGTCGGCCGCCTTGCCCGCCAGGGCCGCGCCGCGCACGTTGAAGCCCTGCGCTTGCCATGCCTCGCGTGCAACCTTCATCGAGAACGATTTGCCTGTGCCGGCGTCGCCGATGACCACGGCCAGGCTGCCCGGCTTGAGAACGTGCCGGACGGCGTTTTGCTGCTCTGCCGATAGGGTGCCTGCGCCGTCAATTGCCGCGTTCGTGATGGGGCTAGAAACGCCATGCCTGCCGGTTCTCGCCAGGCGCTCGGCACTGTCCACCATGCCGCGCTCGGTGTCGATCATTTCGCGGGTGGAGAACTTCGCCGGGTCGCGCCCGCTGGCCGGTTCCAGCTCGACCAGAAGCGGCGATTGTTCCAGCCTGGCAAGCAAGCCTTGGAACTGGTCGGCATCGTCAATGTAGCGGTTCAGCTCTGCGGCAATATCGCGGCGCGTGAATACCGCTTGCGTCGCCGTGAGCTTGTCTAGGATGATCTCCGGCCGCTCGACAATCTGCCGCGCCTGCTCCTGCCGGTCGGCGTTGTGAATGTCGATGCGGTCGGCTTCCAGGCCGCGCCTATCCATCGCCACGGCATCGCTGCCGATGTGCTTGGTTGGCGTGAGTTCCACGCCCTGATCTGCATAGCTACGATGATCTACGCGGGCGCTGATTCCAGCCCGCTCTAGCGCCTCGTTTGTTAGCTCGGCCCACTGTTGGCGAATCTCGATGATGTCGCCCTGGCTTGTGCCAGGAATGCCAGCCTTCTGCCTGTCTTTGTTCGCCAGCTCAATGACGGCCTTCGCGCCTAGCGTTCCATCCACGCCAATGGTTCGCGTGGTCGCCAGCATATGAACGTGAAAATTCCGGTCGTCGCCCTCCTTGTCTGGCGCGTGAATGCACACATCCACGGCCACGCCGTAGCGGTCGGCAATGGCCTGCCCCATCTGCGTTGCCAGCTCTTTACGGTCGGCTTCGTTCAGCTCATGCGGCAGGGCCGCCCGCCACTCTCTGGCCACTCGCGCATCTTTTCGTTTCTCGGCGGCCTCGGCGGCATTCCATAGGGCGGCGCGTTCGGGAACCGGCACACCTGCGGGCGTGACGATCTCGGACGACAACACGCCGCCTTTTCGGGTGAAGTCGAACACTTCGCCGGTGCGCTCATCTACCAGCGACGACGCGGAACGATAGGCGGCAGCGGCCACGGCACTATGCCCGGCCGCCCGTCCTATCGTGTGCGTGTTCAAGTGGTAGATCGCCATTTTTCCCTTGGCGTTTTAGCCGCTAAAAAAGGGGTGCCGGGGTGTCCCCGGCCGCATGAGGGTTGCGCAGCAACCCGTAAGTGCGCATTTCGCTTTCGCTCCATGACTATACCAGCGCCGCGCCTTCCCCGCCAGCCTTGCCGGTGGTAAGATCGTGTGCGCATAACCCACAATCTCGAAAGGAGCTATGACGATGGCACGCAAGACGTTATCCGAACGCAAGGCCGACAAGCTGGCCGAACTGAACCGCATCAAGGCAGAACTGGCCGAACTGGAAAGCAAAGCCGCTGAGCGCATCGGCAAGATTGCCCTCTCCGCTGGCCTCGGCGATCTCGACATTGAAGACGCCGAACTGCGGAAGGAGTTTGAGGCTATCGCCTCGAAATTTCGCAAAAGCGAAGGCAAGCAAGCTACCCCGATGGCGGCAACGCCTAGCGCAGATTGAGCGCGATTTAGGACGCCTTCGGATGAACGCCAGGAGAGAAGATGCCCGCCGGAAAATCCAGCTCGGTGGCTTGGTCATCAAGTCCGGCATGGCGGGCTATCCGGCTTCCGTGATTTTGGGCGCTTTAACCCTCGCAGCCGGTGCGCTCAACGGGCCAAATGCTGACGCCACAAAAGCACGCTTTGAGGCGGCAGGCGATAAGGCTTTTTCCGATGATGGAGAGGACGGCGGCAACCGTTCCTAGCCGTCAATTCAACCTGACATAGAGGTGAAGCATGATGGACGTTAGAGAATTTTTGGCGAGATTGTGGGCCGCTGTCGTAGCGGTATTTTTTGGAGCGTTCGTGCTGTCGTTGGCGAACACGGCGCACGCCCGCGTTTTCCCTGAATGCAACCCAGCGGCAGAGGCCGCGAAGTTCTACGGCGCGGAAGATGCGGATGCCTGGGTGAAGCGCGTTTGTGATGCGCAAGAGGCGGCATTCCAGAAGTGGGAAAACAGCCTGCAAGCCCTGGATGTTGGGCAGCAGGATTTGGCGATGGCGACGAATGCCGGGAACTGGCAAGCCTACCGCGACAAGTGGGCCGAATTGCTGCCAGTGTTGAAAGAGCTGGAAGCCGCTGCACTGGCGAACCGGAACGCGCCAGGCGCGGCAAACATCCTTAGCTTGTATCGCAATGACCTGGGCTTGTTCTTGCAGAATGCGGGCCTTTCCTCGGCCGGTAGCTTGGACGATTTCAGCGCCCGGATTCTGGCGGGCCTGGACGGCGAACGGCCAGCGGCGGCGGCAACGGCCGGCGTCAATGTCGTGCAGCAGTCCGTGACGCGAGGCGTTGAGTTCGGCAAGGGCGTTGGCACGGCAGAAGCCGATAAGGTTCTGGCCGAATATCGCGGCCAGCAAGATCAGCGGCGGCAAGAGTATCAAGAGCGCGAAAAAGGCTCGACGGTCAGTGGCTATTTTGGTGGTTTTGGGCAGCGCATCAAATCCGTTTCCGGCGCGTGGTTGTTCTATCTTGTTGCTGCGTGCTTTATCGGTGCCTGGCTCGCGCACAAGCGCCGACAAAACCCGGTGACGGTCGGCACGGCAGTTGGTCTAGCTTTCCTCATTCCGTCATTTGCTGCGGCCTTGTTGTTCGTGTTTGTGCCGTTCATTCCAGGCTGGTTCATCGCTGCCGCCACGGTCGCCGGAACGGTAGCAACCTACATTTATGCGGGCCGGGTGTTCGGCTGGCTCGCGGGCCTGGTCGGCGCGGAGTCTCCGACAGGAAAGCGGCTGCGTATCCTCGGCGGGACAATCGAAAACCTGCGCGGCCAGGTGCAGCCCTCCGGGCCGGTCACGGCTGCCGGTGCGGCGGTCGCTGCGGTCGATAACAGCAGCACGCATCCGCTCGGTTCGCATGGCTCGGCACGGTGGGGAACGGTCGATGAAATCCGCCAGGGCGGCCACCTTGTCGCGCCCGGCAAGCCGGGCGGCTTCGCCCTGGGCCGGGTGTCCGATGCGCCCGCCGGTCTCGATCAGCGTTTCCGCTTTACCGGCCATGTTGTGACGGTCGCCCCTACCGGCTCCGGTAAGGGCATTGGCGCGGTGATTCCGAACCTCTTGGACTATCCCGGCTCGGCCCTTGTGCTGGACGTGAAGGGCGAAAACGCGGCCGTGACGGCACGTGCCCGCCGGGCGCTCGGCCAGGCTGTCCATGTTGTAGATCCTTTCGCCGTCAATGGCGACGGCGGCGCGGCATTCAACGTGCTGGACAGGCTCGACGTGTGGAACCCGGATTGCGTGAGTGAATCGGCCGTGCTGGCGGATTGCCTGGTGATCGGCAGCGAGAAAGCGGAATCGTCCTCCAAGTTCTTCGAGGACTCGGCAAAGAACCTGCTGCAAGGCTTGATGCTGCACGTTGTCGGCCTGCCTGAACCGGAGCGCCGGAACCTGGGCGAGCTGCGCCGGCTGCTGACGGCTGGGGAAGCGGAATTTTTCGACACCCTGGGCATGATGGCCGCCGATGAAGAGGCCGCCTTCGGCATCCCGTCCAGGGCGGCCAATACCATCATGGGCATGGCCGACAAGGCGCGGGGGGATGTGATCTCGACGGCCCGCACCAATACCGCCTTCCTGGACGATCCGCGCATCGTGGCCGCGCTGTCGCGCTCCGACTTCGACCTGTCGGCCATCAAGCAGGACTTGATGACGGTCTATCTCGTCATGCCAGCCAATCGCATCGGGCCTAATGCCCGCTTCCTGCGCCTGTTCATCAGCTCGGTAATTGCGGCCATCACGTCCAGCAACGTGCAGCCCGCGCACCGTGTCGCCTTCCTGCTCGATGAGTTCGGCCAGCTCGGCTACATGAAACAGATTGAGGATGCCGTTTCACTGCTGCGCGGCTACGGCCTGGCCTTCTGGGTGTTCATTCAAGACCTGTCGCAGCTCAAGGGCACCTATCCGAAGTGGCAAACCTTCCTGGCGAATAGCGCCAAGTCGTTCTTTGGCACGGACGATTACGACACGGCCAAATACATCAGCGACAGCCTGGGCAAAGCCACGATTGAGTTTGAGACGGAAAACACCGGCAAGAACAGCGGTAGCGGCCTATCGGGCGGCGGCGGCTCGATGAACCGGGGCAAGAGCACCGGCACCAGCCAGCAATTCACCGGCCGCGAGCTGCTGACGCCGGATGAGGTCATGCGCCTGGGGCCGGAGCATCCGATTGTCCTGGTGCGCGGCGAACGGCCCTACTTGCTCGACCGGCTGAACTACCTGGCCGATGCCGAATATGCCGGGCGGTTCGATGCGAACCCCTACCATAGCTAAGGGGTGACGTATGGCGGGCATCATCGCGGCGGTTCTCGGCGTCATCGCCCTGGCGTGGTTCCTGCGCCGACTGTTCCCTGCCCTGTTCGCTGCGGTGTTCGTCCTGGCCGCGCCGGCGTGGCTGGTCGGCGGCCTGCTGCTCGATCTGCTGCGGCGGCCGCTGGCCTTCCTGCGGCCGCTCGGCCTCGGCCTGGCCCGCCTGGTCGGCTTCGTCCTGGTGCTGCCGCTGCTGCCCTTCATCTTCGCCTGGTCGTTCTTCGCGGAGCTGTGGCGGCAGTTCCGGCCGAAGGTCAGCCCGGCACCGGCCGGGGTCAAGCCGCCCACGCCGATGCAGGCGGCCGCCAGGCGCACGGCGGACGTGATCGACCTGGCCGCGTTTCGCCAGCGGCACAAAAAAGAGTAAAGGCGCTTTTGATTTTTTACTCTTTTGAGTAAATGATTTTAGCGGCTAAAGTCGGCCGCCCCTCAAGTGTCAATATAGGGCCGGAAAACGCGCAAGCGTTCCCGGCCTTTTCTTCGTCTGTTCCCTGCCCGTTCGCGCTGCGGCGGCTGATCTTGACACTTAAGGGGCCGATCACTCGCCGCTGCCGGGCTTCTTCCTTGTCGGCTTCACCTCGGCCGCCGGCGGCGTGATGCGGGCCAGCAGCGCAGCCGATTGTTCCTTGAGCGTGTCGAGCTGCCCGGCCAGGCGGGCGGCTTCCTCGCGGGCCTGTGCGGCCGCCTTCGTGGCCTGGTCGCGTTCGGTCTGGGCGGCGGTGAGGCGTTCGGCCATGCGGTGCGCCTCGGCGGCCGCCTGCTTGCGCTGTTCCTGCTGCGCTTCCTGGTCGGCCTGGGCCTTGGCCTGCACCTTCGCCAGCTCGCCGCGCACCTGGTCGAGTTGAGCGGCGGCGGCCTGGCTGGCCTTCTGCTGTTCGGCCAGCGCCCCGCGTGCCTGGTCGGCGTCCTGGTGCGCCCTGTCCAGTTCCGTGCGCAGCTCGCCGGCGCGGCGCTCGATCTCCTGGGCGCGGGCCTCGGCCGTGTGCGCCTGTTCCTGGGCGGCGGCCAGTTGGCCGCGCAGCTCGTCGGCTTCGCCGCGTGCGGCCGCTTCGGCGGCCTCGATGGACGCCAGGCGGGATTGCAGGTCATCGACCTGGGCGGCCAGGCGGTCGGCAAGCTCGGTCGCCTCGGCCCTGTCGGCTTCCAGCTCGGCGCGGGCCTTTTCCAACCCTTCCCGCTCAACGGCAAGCCGGGCGTTCGCCAGGTCGAGGGCGATTGTCCATAGGTCGCTGCCCAGCTCGGCTAGGCGGTCGGCGACGGCCTGGGGCGCAGGCTCGCGCAGGGGCGCGGCGGCGGTGGCCTGGCGGGCCTTCCACTCGTTCAGGGCCGGGGAAATGGTTGTGTAGCTCCCGCCGGTGATCTGGCGGATGGCCTCAAGCGTGGGCTTCTGGCCGCCGGCGGCCAGCTCGTCGGCGGCGGAAAAAATCTGCTCTTTCGTGACTGCCATAGCGGTTGCTCCTGTATGAAATGTAGCGTTGTAGTAGGTTGTATGATACTACTACATACTACAATTTACAAGCCCTACGGCGAAATACTACGCGCCGGGCCAGGGCCAGCCCGGCCGGGAGCGCGTCGGGGTCGAAATTTGGCCCTGTGCGGGCCGTGGCGGCGTTTTCCGGGGTCGGCGGCCCTATCCCCTACCCTCGCCCGGTTTCGGGCTTCCTGGGCGCTCCTGCGCGGCTTGGGTGTGGTTTCGGGCCTTCCTCGTCGGAAATGGCGATGCTGGCCAGCTCGGCCGCTTGGCTGCTGGCCCTTTTTCTTGGCGTTCAACCTGCGGCCTTCCAACTCGCGCAGGCGGTTGAGGTTGGGCACGGCCTCCGCAAGCTGCTTTTCCCTGCTAAACCGCTTTTTGCGGCCTTTCAGCGCGCACGGTGCTGGATGAGGGCGCAGGCGGTGGAGTTGGCACCGGCGCGGCGTGCCGCGCCCTGGTAAGCCGCCTGGCCGTAGGCCAGCACGATTGCCGGAGGGGGAGCCGGCGAAGCCGGGGGAACCCCGCAGGGGTGCCCCGCCGAAGGCGCAGGCCGACGCCGTAGGCGGCGGGGCGGAGCGCGAAGCGCGGAGGGTAGGCGCGCCCGTAGGGCGTTGTGGTGGTTCAGCCTATCGCTGTCGGTCAAGTTTTCCACCGATTTGGCCCGCCAATTACCAGTAAAAATTTATAGGAAAAACTTTAAAGGCAAACCTTACAGGTTTAGGGGGGGGGCGATGTCCGACGCAAAGGGGGGGCGATTTCACGTGGATAAGCCTCCCAAGGGGGGGGCGATTTCACGAAACTAGGGGGGGCGATTTCACGTGGATAAGTGCGGCTATCCACAAGGTTTGTCCCCAGTTCTGGCGGTCAAGTCGGGGCATGTGCCTGGTGTCGCTTGAAACGACGCGGCCGCCTCGATCTCGGGCGGCCGTCGCGGCGCATCAGGGGGGGGCGATTTCACGAAGTTTAGCTAAACCGTGGGGCCGCCTTTGTAGGGGATGGGCGGTGGCGAGCCGATCAGCAACACGCCGCCGGTGACGGGCTTCACCTTCGCCTGCGGATAGACGGCCAGCACCTTCTTGAGCGCCGGCAAAAATTCCTTCTTGAAGTCCTTGTCCGGGTCTTTTCCTCGGTATTCCTGGGCGAACTGCTCGCGCAGCGCCTTCCAGTGCAACGTCACGCCTCGGCCGTCGATGCGGTGTAGCCTGTGGGCCAGCCACGCATACACATCCAGAGCTAGCGCGGAGCCTTTCAGGGCGTGCAGGGCGCGATTGTCCAGCGGCACGGCGCTTTCAATCAGCGAACCGTAATAATCCTCTGACAGCACCATGACGCCAGGCCATAGGGCGCGCTGCTGCGTGTCCTTGTTCGACACCCAGGCGTCGAACTGCTGCACCGGCTGGCCGTTGTAGGTGCGGCCCTTGAACCCGAGTTGCAGGCGAGCGGCTGCAAGGGCGTGCATTTGCTTCCGTAGCGTCGTGTAGCGGCGGCCGTCGCTCTCCATCCCCATCAGTCGCAAGAACTCGGCGGCGCTGTCGCCGATAGGAATCTCCCGCTCCTTGTTGCGCACGGCGAAGGTGGAAACCCAGGCCAAGCCAAGCCGGGGCATGACGCCATAGGGGATAGGTTGCAGCACTGGCCCCTGCCCCTCGTCCAGGTAGCCAGCCTGGACATTGACCCAGGCCGCGCCAGACTGCCGCATGAACTCGCGGCCTTCGACTTTCGCGCGGGGCAAACCGACTTGGCACAACACCGCATGAGTGAAAGCCATGTCCTCGCCCGCCGGCGGGGTCGTGGCAATCTCCGCGCCGGCCCCGATCAGTTTCTGGTCGGCCTCGGTCAAGATGAGGCCGACCGGCGTAATCTTCCGGGTTTGGCGCTTCGGCGGCGGCAAGGCCGCCTTGGCCTGCGCCTGGGCCAGCAGGTCGCCCATGATCTCGCCGATCTGCTGCGCGCCCTGCCCTTCTCTCTGCTTCTTGGTCATGGTGCCCGCCTTTTAGCCGCTAAAATTCAAATGAGTAAATATGCTTTTGAGCGTCAATCCGGCAGACTGGCGACATACTCGGACAGCACATCTTTGATGCTCTTGCCCTGCTTCGTGGCGTAGATTTTCAGCTTCGCGTGCTGTTCGGCGGGTAGCTCGAAATTGACGCGCTTCATGCCGCCGGCGTCGTCGGCCAGGCTGGCAAGGGTCGCGGCCCGCGCCTTGTCGGTGCGTGCGCTCGGGCGGCCGGCGGTGAGTGCGGTTGTGGGCTTGCTCATTTTTTCATTTCCTCAAAAGCTCAATTGAGTTTCTGCTTGATCTCGGCGGCCAGGGCGCGAACCTCGGCCGCTGCATCGCCGTCCGGCTCGGTTTCAAGAACGGTCGTGCCAGCGGCGGCGGTGCCGGGATAGCTCACGCGCTGCGTGATGCGGGCATCAAGAATGGGCAGCGCGTAGCCGGCCAGCGCGTCGGCAACCTCGCCGCCAATGCGGGTGCCCTTGATCGCCCTGGACACCACGAAAGCCGCTTGCAGCTTCCCGTCCGTGACTTCGATGCGCTGCTTGACCAGCTCCACCAGGTCGGCCGTGGCCCAAATGTCATAGGGCGATGGCTGCACCGGAATCAGCACGAAGTCGGCCGCCTTGATGGCCGACACGGCCAGGTCGGCCGCCTGGGGCGCTCCGTCGATCACGACGAAATCCACTTTGCGGGCCACGTTCTTCACGTCCCGGTCAATGGTTGGTCGGTCGATGCCGACCACGGTTAGCGGTTGATCTTCCCGCACGGCAGCCCAATCGCGGGCGCTGCCCTGGGGGTCGGAATCGACAAGCAACACGTCCGCGCCGTCGAGTTGCAGGGCGCGGGCTAGGTGCGTGGCGATGGTGGTCTTTCCTGAACCGCCCTTCTGGTTCAGCACGGCAATGACTTTCATGCGCTCTCCTGGTGGTCATGCAAATGATAATTTACTCATTGCATCATAGCACGACACGCGAATGAGTAAAAGCATTTTTCATCATTTGCCCATGCCTTCCCATAGCGCCCGATAAGCCGCCTCGTCGGCGGTCGGTTCGCGGTCGATCTGTTCCAGCAGCCAGGCCACGCCGGCGGCGGCCGCTTCGTCGTGGTCGAGATAGCGGCCATCGAGCGCGCCATACATGCCGCCCTGCCTGGTCGTCACTTCCCACGCCTGGCCGTCATGGGTTCGGCACACGGCATAGACAAAGTAATCGCCCTTGGCGTCCATCTCGTCGTGCGCGGCTTGCAGCTCCGGCCGGAGCGGGGGCAGGGGATAGTGTCCGTTTCTCATGCCTTCATGCCCTCCTGGTCGGCGGCCGCCAGCGCATCGGCCTCGGTCAAGGCGTCCTCTACAAACGCGCCGCGCCGGCGGGCCTCGGCCCGGCTGGTTTCCTGGCCGCGCAGCGCCCGGTAAAGGGTTGCCCGATGCACGCCCAGCAGCTCGGCCGTTTCGGCCGCCGTGCGGCCAGCGCCCAGCAGCTCGCGGGCATGTTCGACCTGGCCGGGGGTGAGGGTAGGGCGGCGGCCGAACTGCACGCCTCGCGCCTTGGCCGCCTCGCGGCCGTTCCTGGTGCGGTCGATGATTAGGGAACGCTCGAACTCGGCGATGCCGGCAAACACGGTCAGCACCATGCGCCCGGCCGGGGTGGTGGTGTCGGCCCACGGTTCGGCCAGCGAGCGCAGGCCCGCGCCTTTCGCCTGCAACTGCTCGGCAATGTCCAGCAGGTCGCGGGTGCTACGGGCCAGCCTGTCCAGCCGCGTGACCGTCACCACGTCGCCGGCGCGTAGGTGGTCAAGCATCCGGCCTAGCTCCGGCCGCTTGGCATGGGTGCCGGTGATCTTCTCGGCAAAGATGCGCGTGCAGCCGGCGGCGTGCAGCTCTGCGCGTTGGTTCGTCAAATCCTGGTCGTCGGTCGATACCCTGGCGTAACCGATCATCGGCTTGTCTTTCATGGCGCGCCCTTCGTTGCAAATATCGTCGCAAATAATAAACTATTTGCGACCGACTTTTGCAACATGATGACGCCAGGAAAAAAGGGGGATGCTGTCGTTTTCAGAAGACGGCTGCACTGAACGTCAGAAGCCGACTGCACTATAGCAGCGGAGGGGTTGGATCCATCAGGCAACGACGGGCTGCTGCCGGCCATGAGCCGCCCTTCGCGACGGTCCGCTATGGGAGTTCACATCGCCCAGAAGACGTTCGCCGGCCAAACGACGCGGCTAGGTTGCCCCCGTGCAATCCCCGGGACGAGAGGCTTTGGACCGACGGCGGGGGGACGAATGGCGCGGTTGAGCTGAGGTGGATAGCCGCATCGCCAACTCTCGTCAATCTGCCGAACTGAAGTGAAGTTGAAGTTGTGCCTTCTATTTCATGGAGCCCGGTGTTGCGCTTCGGTCTTGAGCCCACCCTTCAAATCGATGGTCGACGCTGAAAGCGATTGCGCCAACCCCAGCCTCTTATGCACCTGGCGTTGCAACTCAGCTTCGCCATGCAGCCAGTTGCGGAAGGCCGATAGACCCGGGTCCTTCTCGCGTATCAGCCTATAAGCCAGATACCAGCCTTCGTATTTCCGATCAACGATCCGAAATGGGGTGACAAGACGGCCCGCTGCCAGCGCCTCACTGACATATGGGAGTTGCGCGACCGCGACTCCTACACCATCGAGGGCAGCCTGAATTGCCATCATAGAGCTTTCGAACGAAACCTCATTAGCCGGCTGAATCGGTGCGCTCAGGCCTGCCGCTTCGAACCACCAAGACCATTGCTCGCGCAAGTGAGGCGCGACGATCAGGGTCGCCGTGTGGAGATCGCGGGGGCGGAGCAAGCCTGCTGCAATTGAGGGCGTGCAGACTGGTACCAACGTCGAGGGGAATAGCTCTTCGGCAACATAGCCAGGCCAACTACCTTGGCCGCGACTAACAGCACATGTCCAATCATCACGCAGCGGAAGCATTGCACCGCCGGTCGCGACGCGGACCTCAATGTTGGGATGGTTGCGATTAAAGCTTGTCAAGCGCGGAATCAGCCAGTGCAAAGCAAGCGTCGGCGCGACTCCAATGGTGAGCACCGGACCGGCCTGCATCGAGGCCACCTGCTCAGAGAGCCGGGCGATCGCATCGAAGGCTTCGGTCAGGCCGGGCTGGAACGACCGCCCCTGATCCGTGAGCTCGAGCCTATTGGCATGACGGTGAAACAGCGCGAACCCGAGGTGTCTTTCCAGCAGCCGCACCATCTGGCTCACCGCCGCTTGAGTGACATTCAACTCCTCCGCTGCTGCCTTGAAGCTGCCATGTCGTCCAGCCGCTTCGAAGGCTCGCAAGCCGTTCAAGGAGGGCATCTGGCGAGACATCAGTACCCCAAGTTAAAGTTTGGTTAACCGCGAGAAATTCGCGTTTGCTCCGCTAGTTTATCCGCCTCATACTATTCGGCAAGGACGAGATTTTCTGTGCGTCAGATGGATCTTGGTCCCAAGCCACCGTTGCCTTGCTGGTGGGGACGGGTGCCGCGAGGGCCAACACACGACTCCAGCAGTACGGCCCGAAGAACACCCGAACCCAACTGCTGAAATTGGCTGACGGTCTGACAAATGTGGATATCACCAGGAGACGTTCAACGTAATTCATTGAGACTGGCAGTACAAACGATCAACGCCAATCGTGTTCAACACTCTACCGAGCACAGTCCGGGAAAACATTAAATGATGAAGATAACGAATCTCAAAATTGGCGCCGCGGCGCTAGGAGTCCTTTGCATGCTTCAGGTAGGTCCGGCTATAAGCCAAGAAAAGCGTGGCGCGATTCCGCACGCTCCGCTGCTGAAGACCGTATTACCCGGCACGAAAAATTTGGAGGTCGCAGTCTACGAGACGGAATATGCTCCGGGTGGGATCAACCCGCGGCATCTCCATCCGGCTGCGATCACATTCTATGTCGTGTCGGGGACAGGTGTTTGGCAGGAAGATGGGAAGCCGCCTGTAACGCTGCATGCCGGAGAGAGTTTGTTTGTTCCTGCCGGCACGATCCATTCTCACTGGAATCCAAGCACTACCGAACATCTCCGCTTCCTGGAGTTCATCGTAGCTGAGAAGGGTAAGGGGCGTTCTATTCCGGAACCGATAAAGAAGTGAGGCCACCGGAGGGCTTGAGCGATCAAAAAGATCACGATTCGCTAGAACCTGCACAATCTAAGGAAACGTCGGTGAACGAGACTGAGCACGACGCAGTCAGGCGCCGGCGTGCTATTTTTCTGATTTCTGCGAGTGTTGCACTTATTGTAGTTGGCATTGCGACCCACTGGCTTTTGTCGCCGCGAACCAAGATTCAGCCGACCACACGCCCATCTGTACCGGTAAGCGTTTCCGTCGCGACTCGACAGAACGTGCCCGTCGAGCTGACCGGTCTTGGCGCCGTACAGGCTTCATTGACTGTGGGTATTCGTCCCCAGGTCGATGGCACACTGCAGGACGTGCTGTTCACCGAAGGCCAGGATGTCAAAAAGGGCGACGTACTGGCCAAGATAGACCCGCGCTTGTTCAAGGCCGCGCTTGACCAGGCCCGGGGGAAAAAAGCCCAGGACGCTGCGCTACTCGTTTCCGCCGAGAAAGATCTTACGCGGTACAAGACGTTGGCGCTGAGTGATTCCATAGCGCGGCAGACTGTCGATCACCAGCAGGCAACGGTCGATCAACTGAAGGCGTCCATTGCCGCCGATGAAGCTGCGATCGACACCGCACAGACACAACTCGACTACACCTCGATCAGGGCGCCAAGCGACGGGCGAATTGGCATTCGCTCGATCGATCCTGGAAACGTGGTGCATGTGTCCGATGCACAACCGATCGTCATCCTGATGCGGATCCGCCCGTCCGCCGTGCTGTTCACACTGCCAGCACGGTTTCTCGATGATGTACGCAGCGCCTTAGCCCATGGTCCCGTCGTGGTGACGGCTTTCGACCAAAACAACCGCCGCGCACTGAGCGCCGGGAAACTCCTCCTCGTCGACAACGCGGTCGATCAGGCCACCGACACCATGCGTCTGAAGGCCATCTTCCCCAATGATGACGAAAGGCTGTGGCCGGGCGAATTTGTTAATGCACGCTTGTCACTCAAGACGCTCAGCGATGCTCTCGTCATTCCATCGAGCGCGGTCCAGCGGGGTCCGCAGGGCTTGTTCGTGTGGATCGTGACGTCGAAAGACACGGCTGAACCCCGGTCGATTGAGGTCGGGCCGACGACTGGCGATCTGACGGTGATCACTTCGGGCCTGAGCGACGGCGAACGCGTCGTGACGGACGGACAATTCAAGCTGAAGCGCGATGCACGGGTACAGGTAAGACGCACGTCACCCCGGTCGCCAACGTCCGAGGGTGCCAGGTGAATCTCTCCGCGCCATTCATCGCACGTCCGGTCGCAACGGCACTGCTGATGGCGGCTTTGGCGCTTCTGGGCGTTGCCGCGTTTCCGCTTCTGCCGGTGGCTCCCCTGCCGCAGGTTGATTTTCCGACCGTTCAAGTCACCGCAACGCTTGCCGGAGCGAGCGCCGAGACGATGGCGTCATCGGTTGCGGCGCCGCTCGAGCGTCAGCTCGGGCAGATCGCGGGCGTTACCCAGATGACGTCGCTCAGCGCGCTTGGCGCGACATCTGTCACGATCCAGTTCGATCTTGATCGCAACATCGACTCGGCGGCGCAGGACGTGCAGGCGGCGATCACCGCCGCAGGCAACAGGTTGCCGCGATCGATGACGACGCCGCCGACCTACAAGAAGCTGAACCCGGCCGATGCCCCCATCCTCGTTCTTTCGGCGAGCTCCGATACAATCCCGCTCACCGGCGTCAACGAATATGCCGACAATTATCTCGCCCAGAAGATCTCGCAAGTACCGGGTGTCGCCCAGGTGTCGCTCGGGGGTGAGCAGAAGCCGGCGATCCGTGTTCAAGTCGATCCGGCAAAGCTCGCGTCGCGCGGATTGACCCTTGAGGAGATACGGCCCGTCCTCGCCAACGCCACGACCGACGCCGCCAAAGGCACGCTCGATACCGGCAAAATGAGCTTCACGATCGCAGCCAACGACCAGATCACCGAGGCAAAACAGTTCGATGATGTCGTGCTCGCCTACCGCAATGGCGCTGCGGTCAGGGTACGCGACGTCGGCGAGGCGGTTTCTGCGGCGTCCGACCGAACGGCGGCCGCCTATGACAACAATAAACCCGCGATCCTTCTTACGGTCTATAAGCAGCCCGGTGCCAATGTCATCGACACCGTCGACCGGATCAAGGCCCAACTGCCACGTCTCGCGGCCGATATTCCGCCAGCGATCACAATCCATACTGTTCTCGACCGAACGACCACCATCCGCGCTTCGGTGCGCGATGTCGAGTTTACGCTCGGCCTGACTGTCGGCCTCGTCGTGATGGTGGTCCTGGTGTTCCTGCGCAATTTGTGGGCGACGCTGATTCCTGGTTTCACGGTCGTGCTCGCGCTGCTCGGGTCGTTCGCAGCCATGTATGCGTTCGGCTTCAGCCTCGACAACCTATCACTGATGGCGCTGACCATAGCCGTCGGCTTCGTGGTCGACGATGCGATCGTCGTCGTCGAGAACATCCATCGTCATATCGAAAGCGGAGCGAGACCATTTGAAGCGGCATTAAATGGCTCGCGAGAGATCGCCTTTACCGTGCTTTCGATCAGCGTATCGCTGATCGCCGTTTTCATCCCGCTCTTGCTTATGGGTGGGATTGTCGGCCGCTTGTTTCGAGAGTTCGCTCTAACGGTGACGGCAGCGATCGCAGTCTCGGCCTTGGTCTCGCTCACGCTTGCCCCGATGTTGTGCTCACGCTTCATGCGGCGGGAAGTGCCAGAGGACCACGGCCGCCTCTATCACGCCCTCGAAGCTTGCTTCGATACGATGCTGTCCGGCTATCGGCGAACGCTCGACGTCGTACTGCGCCATCAGGCGGTCACCCTCTGTGTGTTCTTCGCTACGGTCGTGCTGGCGGTGGTCATGGCCATCCAGATCCCCAAGGGCTTCTTTCCGATTCAGGACACCAGCTTGATCGGCGGCCTGGCGGAGGCGGCACAGGAGGTCTCACCGGAGGAGATGAAGCGTCTCCAACTCATGCTCGGAGAGGTCGTCCTCAAGGACCCTGGTGTTGAGGGTGTAGCCTCATGGACGGGCAGCACCGGCGGCAACGGTTTCGCACAGACGACGAATACCGCTCGATTCTATATCGTTCTCAAGCCGCGCGACGAGCGCACGCTCACGGCTTCCCAGATTATCGACCGGTTGAGACCGGAGATCGCAAAAGTCCAAGGCGTTAATCTCTCCTTATCGGCAACACAGGACATCACCGTAGGCGGCCGGTCTTCGCGCGGCAGTTTTCAATATACGTTGCAGAGTGCCGATATCGGCGAGCTGACCACATGGTCGCAGAAGATGCTTCAGAAAATGCGCACGTTGCCCCAGCTCGCGGACGTAGCCACAGACCTTCTCGCCGACGCACCGCTACTCACGGTCGACATCAACCGGGATCAGGCCTCACGCTTCGGCATTTCGCCGCAGACAATCGACGATACGTTAAACGATGCCTACGGCCAGCGGCAGATCACGCAGTATTTCACCCAGCTCAATACGTATCCGATCATTCTCGAAATCACCCCAGCCCTGCAGCGCAAGTTGGCGTCGCTCGATCGCATCTATGTAAAATCACCGCTGACCGGCGCTGCGGTGCCGCTTTCCGCGCTCGTGAGAGTTGATACGGCCAAGGTCGGGTCGCTGTCGGTGACACATCAGGGCCAGTTTCCCGCGGTTACCTTGTCGTTCAATCTCCGACCGGGTGTCGCGCTTGGCCAGGCGGTCAACGCAATCAGCCAAGCGGCGCAGGAGATCAACCTGCCTGGCACAGTGACGGGCGCGTTCCAAGGCAATGCGCAAGCGTTCCAGACATCGTTGTCGAGTATGCCTGTGCTGATTATCGCCGCGCTCGTAGTCGTCTATATCATCCTCGGTGTGCTGTACGAGAGCTTCATTCACCCGCTGACGATTCTTTCGACATTACCATCGGCTGGTGTTGGTGCGTTACTTGCGTTGTGGGTGGGGCACATAGATCTGTCGGTGATAGGCATCATCGCAATCATCCTGTTGATCGGTATCGTCAAGAAGAACGGCATCATGCTGGTTGACTTTGCCATCGTTGCCGAGCGTGACCGTCACCTTCCGCCGGTTCAGGCCATTCGCGAGGCGTGCCTTTTGCGCTTCCGTCCCATCCTGATGACGACGGCGGCGTCTTTGCTCGCCGGAGTTCCGCTCGCGCTCGGCAACGGCACCGGCTCGGAACTGCGTCGACCGCTCGGCTACGCGATGATCGGGGGGCTGGCGCTCAGTCAATTGCTCACGCTCTACACAACTCCTGTGATCTATCTGTATCTCGACCGGCTTCAAACTTGGCTGAAACATAGGAAAAGTGCCGAAGTCGATAAAGCCGGAAAGTTACTCGCGGCGAAGATGAAGTGAGAAATTCGGCAGCAAGTGTTCTCGCCCGAATGCTTCACCGGAATGGGAGTCGACCTGGCTGCGAAGCGCCTGGTGGTCGTCAAAGTCGACGCAGCACTTCCGGAAGGGATTCGAT
Organism: Pseudomonas sp. PI1; assembly: GCF_000812405.1. Lineage (NCBI taxonomy): Bacteria > Pseudomonadati > Pseudomonadota > Gammaproteobacteria > Pseudomonadales > Pseudomonadaceae > Pseudomonas > Pseudomonas sp. PI1. The sequence goes on along the minus strand of NZ_JWMC01000026.1, from coordinate 8,101 downwards.
CCGATCGTCTCCCACGTGGTCTACCGCGATGCGCCGGGGTGCTTGAACGTAGGCGTCCAGCCATCCCATCTTGAATTTCCAATAGGCGCATAGGAGCCTCGTGTCCAACTCAACTCTATCCGGCCGATCCTGATGACGTCGATCGCGTTCATTCTCGGCGTGCTGCCGCTCGCGATCTCGAGCGGCGCGGGCTCGGCGAGCCAGCGCGCGATCGGCACCGGCGTGATGTTCGGGATGATCTCGGCGACCGTGCTCGCGGTGTTCTTCGTACCGGTGTTCTTCGTCGTCGTGCGCCGCATCTTCAAGGGCAGCGACCGGCAGCAGGCGCTCTATGCGCACGCGCTGGGCAACGCACCGCCCCCTCCCGCTGCGGCGACGGAGGCCGGCCATGAGTGAGCGCCTCCGCGTCGCGGCCGCGATCGCCGCGGCGCTGTGCCTCGGCGGCTGTGCGAACCTGATTCCGCACTACGAGCGGCCGGCCGCGCCGGTCGCGGCGAACTACCCGCAGGAGACGACGCCGGCGAGCGTGGCCGGCGTGCCGGTCGCCGCCGACATCGAATGGCAGCGCTTCTTCGCCGACCCGCGCCTGCGGCGCCTGATCGAGGTCGCGCTGCAAAACAACCGCGACCTGCGCATCGCGGTGCTGAACATCGAGCAGGCGCGCGCCGCCTATCAGGTGCGCCGGGCCGACGAGCTGCCTTCGGTCGGCGCCGGGGCGGCAGTGCAGCGCCAGCAGGGCAGCACCGGCAAGCTCGTCAACACCTATTCGGTCGGTCTCGCGCTCGCCAGCTACGAGCTCGATCTGTTCGGCCGCGTGCGCAGCCTGAGCCAGGCCGCGCTCGCGCAATACCTCGCGACCGACGAGGCGAGGAAGACCGTGCAGATCAGCCTGATCTCGACCCTCGCGAACACCTACCTGAGCCAGCTCGCCGACGACGAGCTGCTGCGCGTGACGCGCCAGACTCTCGCCACGCGCGAGGATTCGCTGAAGCTCACGAAGCTGAAGTTCGACTACGGCGCCGCGTCCGAGCTCGACTATCGCCAGGCCGAGTCGCTGCTCGAATCGGCGCGCGCGAGCCTGGCGCAGGCGCTGCGCCAGCGTGCGCTCGACGAAGACGCGCTGGTGCTGCTCGCCGGCCAGCCGTTGCCGGCCGATCTGCCGGCGCCGCTCGCGCTGAACGCGCAGCAGCTCTCGACCGATCTGCCGGCCGGGCTGCCGTCGGATCTGCTCGAGCGCCGGCCCGACATCCGCGCGGCCGAGCAGCAGTTGATCTCGGCCAACGCCAACATCGGCGCGGCGCGCGCGGCGTTCTTCCCGCGCATTTCGCTGACCGGCAATTTCGGCACCGCGAGCACCGAGCTGTCGGGCCTGTTCAGGAGCGGCTCGTTCGCCTTCACCGGCACCGGCCAGTTGCTGCAGCCGCTCTTCGACGCCGGGCGCAACCAGGCGAATCTCGAGGTCGCGAAGGCGAACCGCGAGATCGCGGTCGCGCAGTACGAACGGGCGATCCAGAGCGCATTCCGCGAGGTCTCGGACGCGCTCGCCGGCCGCGCGACGTTCGGCGAGCAACTGCGCGCGCAACTGGCGCAGGCCCATGCCGAGGATATTCGCTTCCGGCTCTCCGACCTGCGCTATCGCAACGGCGCAGCGAGCTACCTCGAAGTGCTGGACGCGCAGCGCTCGCTGTTCGCCGCGCAGCAGGCGGTCGTGCAGGTGCAGGCGGCCCAGGTGCAGAACCTCGTGACCTTGTACCGCGTGCTCGGCGGCGGCTGGAAGGAGCCGGCGCCGCAGTGATGCGGTCCGCGCTCGCGTGTTGCCGCAGTGTTGCGCCTCGTGCCTGCCGCACCATGACGCATCGCGCGCGTCGCGCTGCGTGCCCTATCCCGGCTGCGCGGTGACGCTCAGGCGCTCGTCGGCCGAGCGCGGCGCCGGCGGCCAGAAGCAGCACTCGGTCCAGAGCCAGCTCAGCGTCTCGCCGATCACCGACTTCGCGCCGGCGCTGCTCGACCACCAGCGCTGCGGATCGAAGCCGGGCGGCGTTGCGGCGAGCACGCCGACTTCGACCGCCGGGCCGAGCGCGAGCCGATAGACGAGGCGCGAGCGGCGCGCGTGCACGCCGGCCGAATACAGGTCGATAAAGTCGAGCGCGACGCCGGCGCTGCGCGTCCATACACGCACCATCGCCGCACTCAGCCTTCGCAAGCCCGCTGCTCTTCCCTAAAGGTCGCTGCTAGCGTAGACCGGCCAGCGGGAGCACGCTGACCACCACCGGCACGAGCAAGGCTGTGGCAATGCCGTTCAGTCCCATGCCCAACGCGGCGAACGCGCCGGCATGGGGATGGTGCTCCAGTTCACGTGCCATGCCGATGGCATGCGCCGTGACGCCGATGGAGAAGCCGCGCGCGGCTGGATCGCGGATGGCCAGGACGTCCAGCAGGGAGGGCCGGGCCAGGATGGCGCCCGCCACGCCGGTCACTGCCACGGCGAGGGCTGCCAAGGCGGGCACGCCGCCCACACGTTCGGACACAGGGATCGCGATCGGCATGGTGGCGGACTTGGCGGCCAGCGACATCAGCATCTCGAGCGAAGCTCCAAACGACCAGCCGATGGCCACCGCGGAGAGGATCGCGGTGACACAGCCGACCAATAACGCAACCGTGAGCGGAAACCAGATTTGCCGCAAGCGGCCAAGCTGCTCATACAGGGGAATGGCGAGTGCCACCGTCGCTGGCCCGAGCAGAAAGCCGAGCACGCTCGTGCCGCTTGCATAGACGGTGTATGGGATGCGAAAAAGCGCCAGCAGGGCCACCACGAACGAGGCGGCCGTCAGCACCGGGATCAGCAAAGAGAGCGCGCCGCTGCGACGGTAGATCCAAAGCGCCAGCGCGTAGGCTGCCATCGTCACAGGCAACCAGGGCCAGGGCGAGTGCAGCAGCCAGGGAACGTCAAGCATGGCCGGCCCGACTACGGCTCACCGGCGCGCCGGAGCATCCACTGGAGCGTCCAAGCGGTCGCCCCCAACGTCACCCCCGCGCCCACCACGCACACAGCGAACAGAGGCAGCCAGTCGGAACCGACGCGGTCCGCCTGCTCCATCACACCCGCCAGGGCGGGCACCAGCAGCAGGGTCAGGTGTCAACTTCAACTTCAACTTCACCTCGCGCTGGCCCTCGGTGTTGACGCCGACCGCCACTATCACCGCGACGCTGACAATCCGCCCCGCCTCGCGCGTCTTGACGTAGGTGGCGTCGATCCACAGGTACGGCCAGTCGCCCTCGATCGGACGGTTCAGGAACGCGCCGACGCGCTCGTCGAGCTCAGCGGACAGCCGACTGACTTGGCTCTTGGACACGCCGCTCATGCCGAGCGCCTTGACCAGCTCGTCCACCGAGCGGGTGGAGATGCCCTGGACGTAGGCTTCCTGGATCACTGCGGTGAGGGCCTTCTCGGCGGTGCGCCGCGGCTCGAGGAACTCGGGGAAGTAGCTGCCCTGGCGCAGCTTGGGGAACTTCAGCTCAACGCTGCCGGCGCGGGTGTCCCAGCTTCGTTCCCGGTAGCCGTTACGGCTGTTGATGCGCTCGGCGCTCTTCTCGTCGTAGCCGGCGCCGCAGCGCCCCTCGCCGTCGAGCTCCATCAGCCGCTGGGCCATGAACTGCACCACCTGGCGCAGCACGTCGATGTCGGCTCCCTTCTCGGCGAGCTCGGTCAATGCCATAGTGGCGGTGGTTATCGTGTGTTCCCTTCAGATCAAGGTGGATGGATCGCACCTCAAACCTTATCCGGGCTCACGATGGCCACCCCGATCGGGATCGCCGTCGCGATGCGGCAAGCCGCTTCGGGCTACTCCCTACGCGCCTTGCCGCATCCAAAGACTTACACCACTTCGTGAGACATCAACTTGAACGCGGCCTGATCAGGAAAGCCCGCACCCGACGATGGCAGTAGCTGCCTTGTCACGCTCACGCGGAGGCGACGGGTGATTGCCATACGCGCCTAGTCTCCCGCCCATGACAGCTTTGCGACAACTCGGCGTAGGTTGCATACGGCCGCTTGGGGTCGACACCGGTAATCGGATCGTTGCCGCACTGAACAGCGCCCCGTTCCAGGTCGCCTCCATTTATGCGGCTGAACCGAGGGAGAGCAGCTTTACGCCGTCTGGCCGCAGTTCGCCCTTGGGCGACACGTGCCGGTAGAGCGTCTGCCGGGTAATCCCGAGTTCTTCGCAGAGATCGCCCACCTTGGTTTCCGGTTGCCCCATGCTGGCCATCGCCAGGCGTAGCTTGGCGGCGGTCATCTTGAAGGGGCGCCCCCCTTTCCTGCCGCGAGCGCGCGCCGAGATAAGTCCAGCGACTGTTCGCTCGGAAATCAACTCACGCTCGAACTCGGCCAGCGCGGCAAAAATACCGAACACAAGCTTGCCGGCGGCAGTCGTCGTGTCGACCGCCGCACCGTGACCGGTCAGGACCTTCAGGCCCACGCTACGCGCAGTTAGGTCGTGCACGGTGTTGATCAGGTGGCGCAGATCACGGCCAAGCCGATCGAGCTTCCACACGATCAGCGTGTCCCCTTCACGAAGCGCCTTCAGGCAAGCAGCCAACCCTGGGCGATCATCGCGCCTGCCCGAGGCCAGATCCTCGTAAAGGTGCGCAAGGCTCACACCAGCGGCGATGAGCGCATCGCGTTGCAAATTGGTGGACTGGGATCCGTCCGCCTTCGATACCCGCATGTAGCCGATCAGCACCTTTTCACCCGTCACGTATACGTTCGATTATGTGACAGTGTGGGTTGGAAAGTTCTGATCGTCAAATTTTGTCACTTAACCCGTCATTCATACTAAGGAATGCAAAGGGTTCGCGAGGAACATAATGTGACAGAAATTCCGGGGGAATGCCCTCCTGGGCAAACGTGTCGCGCAAGCGATCCAGGGACTCGGGGTCGCGCCGCCCATAAGACGCCAGCGTGAACAGTGAGCGGGCCGTTTCGCAATTATGTCGGGCCTCGGCGATAGCCTCGTTGAGCGCCTTGACCGCCTCCCGCCAGTGATCGACAGGCTCAGGCTTACGTTTCTTCTCGGGCAGGCCATTGGTGAACCCGGTGTGCGGCTCCGACAAGAACAGTGCTCCCAACTCCCCGTGTGGACGCACCACGCTCGATTCGATCAGCTCGATGGCGGTAGCCGCCGCCTCCAGCATTTGTAACTGCACCGCCGGGGCCAGAATCTCGTAGGGACGCCACTGGCTTTGTCCAGCGCGCAGTAGATGGCCGCAGCACGCCCAGACATGGCGAATGCTCCAGACGCAAGGCCCGCACTGCGAGAGTGGCGTGTTCAGCTCATCGAGCAGGGTGCGCAGCAACCGAAACCAGAGGCCGGCATGAATGCGTCGGCGCGGCAGCTCGACGTAACCCGTCGTCAGCGCCTGCCAAGTACGTCGGTCCATTGCCACCATCGCGTCGCTGGCCGTGCGTGGGGCCGCATCGGCGTTTTCCCAGCCGAGAAACTGCCCCGGCACGCCACTATAGGATTCCAGCCAGCAGCCATGTTGCGGGCAGCTCAGCATCAACGGCAATTTCCACGCGAGCAGTATGGCTTGATCCTCCGAGTCGTTCAGGCAAAGCGGGCAGGCGCGGTGAATCGGCTGGCTTGGCAGCCAGGCGCGCCAGCTCGTGATTGATCTCGTCTTGCGGCCGCGTCTCGGCAGCAATAGCGAGAACTGGAACGCATAGGTTTCCAGCGCGTCTGGAATCCGGGAATCGAGGCTGTCCAGCAGCCACGGCACCCAGCCAGCGAAACTCATGCAACGCAGCCGCTCCAGCTCAATGCCGCTGCGCAGGGAGAGGGCCGTCAGCAGCGCCGGAGGTGGCGCAGTATCCAGGTCATCGACCCGGCCGTGACCAAGGTCGTGCTCCAGCAGGTCATACAAGTCCATCTGGTAGCGGGCGGCGACACGCTGGAGCCATGAGGACAAGGCTTCGCCTTCCCTGGGAGCAGGATGCAGCGGCCAGCGTGCTGCCGGTTTCACATCAGTTCCCGCTCGAACTGCCGACGCCGCTCGCCAGGGCCGGTGTAATCGGCCATGCTGAGCGTGCGGTGATTGATCGCTTCTTCACCGCTTTCCAGGGCGGCGACCGCCGCCGCCATCAACAGGTGCGCCAATTCACCAATGGTGCCTTCGCTGCGCGTGAGCAGGTAACGGGCCATATCCGGCGTGGCAATTGGGGAAGGCCGCCGCAGCGGGAGCGACGCGGCAAAACTGGCCAGCAGCGAGCAGCAATCGTCGTTGGCCTCCCACAGCGGCAGCATCATGGGCTCGAAGCGGTTCTCCAACTGGTCGTCCGACCGGATCGCCAGATAGGCGTCGCGCGTGCCGACACCGACCAGCGGGATGCGCAGCTCGTTGCCGAGGAAGCGCAGCAGGTTAAGGAATTCCCGACGGTTGACGCTGTTGCCGGCCAGGACGTTGTGCAGTTCATCGATCACCAACATGCGCACGCCGACCTTGCGCAGCAAGGCCAGCGCCAATTGCTCCATTTCCGGCAGTCGTGGGCGCGGGCGCAAGGGAGCGCCCATCGCGGCGAGCAGTGCGACGTAGAAGCGGATCACCGAAGGCTCGGACGGCATCTGCACGACAAGCACCGGAATGTGCTCCTGGTCGGCGTCGGAGCTGGCCGGATGCGTGCGCCGGAATTTCTCGACGATCATCGACTTGCCGTTGTTGGTCGGGCCGATCAGCAGCAGGTTAGGCATGCGCTGCTTGTTCGGCCACGCATACAAGGTTTCCAGCCGGTTCAACGCCTCGACCGCGCGGGGATAGCCGATCCAGCGGTCGGCGCGAAGGCGCTGGATGCGCTCGTCCGCCGGCAGCCGAGCCAGCCCCTGCACCGCCGGCAGCAGGTGGGATAGGTCGATGATGGGATATTCGTCCACGGCTACCACTCCTCAATCTGGTCGAACGGTTTGGCGGGCGGCAAGTTGTCTGCCTGCGCGGCCGCAACGTCCGTTTCTGGCGGAGTCAGCTTGTCCGGCGGAACCAACGCCTTGAGGTGTTGGCGTCGATCCGCATCGCGCCGCGCCTTGCGCGTGGCCTTCTGTGCGGTGGTCACGATCTCGCGCATCTGCCCGATCATGCGGAACAGCGCCGATTCATCCACCTGCTCGCGCCCTTGCTGCCGCAATTTCGCTAGCGCCTGCCTTTGTTCCCATAGGGTGACAGCCGGGTGCGACAAAGTACGGTAGGGGACTTCCAGGTAATGCTGCCCCTCCGGTTCCAGCACCCAGATGCGGCTTATGTCGCGCGGGTCGCGCCGGATCAGAAAGGACGGCCAGCGCTCACGCCGTGCGATCCACGGCTTGAGCGCGTCGGCGTAGTAGTGAATGTGGTCGATGACGAAGCCGGTGCGGGTCAGCGTGCGGCGGAGGATGGGCAGGAAATCGACCAGAAAGGCAGTGGCGCGGGTGACGACGGCCGGCACACCGATGCGGGCCACCGCCTCGGCCCAGCGCGCTTCCGGCGGCTGAAGCAGACCGTTGTGCACGGAGCCGTGGTAGGTGCCGACCGCCAATGTGAGCCAGCGCTCCAGCTCGCGCAGCGTCAGGGCGGCCTTGTTTTCGGAATCGTAGTCGCCTCGCTGGTCAGGGTTGGAGAAGGTCGTTCCCGGCAGTTCGTCGTGGATCATCTGCATCGCCGTGCCGATGATCCGTTCCACGATGCCGCCGTAGTGCGGCTGCCCGAGCGGGCGATAGTCAAGCCGGATGCCATGCTGCTCGCAGCCTCGGCGTAGCGCTTCGCTCTTGAACTCGGCCGCGTTGTCCAGGTAGAGCAGCCTGGGCTTGCCGCTCATCGGCCACTCCATTTTCACGTTCAGCCCTTCCAGCCAGGGGCGCTTGTCGCAGGCGACATGCGCCAGGCACAGGCCGACCGAGACGGCAGATGGTGCTTCCAGCGTGACGACCATGCCGAGCACGCAGCGGGTGAACACGTCGATGGCGATGGTCAGATACGGGCGGCCAATCGGTTGCCGGTCGCGCTCATCGACCACGATCACGTCGATGACCGTGTGGTCAATCTGTACTTGCTCCAGCGGTGCTGTCACGGCAGGAGG
>NZ_JWMC01000025.1:0-40794 GCF_000812405.1 Pseudomonas sp. PI1 | reverse complement strand
AAAAAAACCCCGCCTCCAGGGCGGGTTCGGTGGACGTCGGCTAACCCGCCAATTGCGTAATGGCGGTAATAATGATTCGGCCGAAGTTCAGGGTTGTGCGGGTCATGCCGGCCAACTTAGGCGAAGCCGGGGGCGGCCGTCAAGCGTCGGCATCGAGGTGGACCAGGACGTTGACGATGTGCCCGGCCGGGTCGCGCAGGAAGAAGCGGCGAACGCCCCAGGGCTCGTCCCGCGGCTCGAAGAGGATTGCCGCGTCGGCCTCGCGGGCCCGCTGCAACACGGCCTCCAGGTCGTCCACCTCCACCGACAGCGCCGGCACCGGGGCGCCCCCGCCGCCCTCGCTGCCCAGGGAGAACTGCGCATGGGCGCGGCCCTCGCCGCCCAGGGTGAGAATCCAACCGTGGTCCATCAGCAGGTCCAGTTCGAATACCTGCCGGTAGAAGGCCGCCAGCGCCGCCGGATCGTCCACGGCCAGGTTGGCGACCAGGCGTCTGACAGCCATGGCCTACTCCATTTTTCAATTCGCCGGGGAACAGTGGCGATCTTCGACGGTCTTTCCAGGATAGGCCAGGAAATCGCCGGCAACAGCCCCATCGCCATGCAGGCAAACCGGCAGAAATCCCAGGCCTGGCCATACTGTCGATACCGCTCGATGCAGGGATCGCCCAACCGCGAACAGGGAGACGTCCTTCGTGCAGAACTTCCTTCACCACTACCAGACCGCCTACCGCAAGCTGCGCAACCTGCATTGCAGCGGCCTCACCGCCATGCACCGGGCCTTCCGCTATGCGGCCTTCGGCAGCACCGGGCGCTTCGTCAACGGCTATACGCAGATGCGCATCCACCTCAGCCGCTGAGAGCGCCCGCCTCGCCTCAGCCGAGCAGCGCGCCCAGGTCGAGCAGGCCGTCGCGGCGCGGCGGGCACCAGTAGTAGCCGCCGGTCAGCGGGCGGCTGAAACGGTACAGGGCGTCGACGATGCCGTCTTCCAGGCCGCTCATGCGCCGCAACTGCGCCTCGAAGGCGTCCAGGCTGCGGCCGAAGGCCAGGAACATCAGCCCGGCCTCGGCGCCCGCGGTCCAGGGCATCGAGCGGCGCACCACGAAGGCCTCGGGCTCGAAGCTCTCCTGGGCGGTGCGCTTGACGTGGGCGGACTCGGGCGCCTCGTCCAGTTCCTCGTTGTCGCTCTTGCGCCGGCCGATGATGTCGTCCTGCTCGGCCTGGGGCAGCGCGGCGAAGGCCTGCAGCTGGTGGCGCCACTGCTGGATGGCGGCGAAGCTGCCGCCGTCCAGGCCGGCGCCGGCGCCGACGACGACCGCCGCATCCACGGCGTCTTCATCCTGAGGGTTCTCGGTGCCGTCTTCGTAGCCGGTCAGGTCCAGGCCGGCGCCGTGGCGGAAGGCCTCGACCTGCTCCACCAGCTGCAACGCCGGCGCCAGCTCGCGCTCCAGCGCATGGGTGCGCAGCAGCAGGTCGCCGCGGTCCTCGCCGCGCAGCCACACCCACAGGGCGTGCTGGGTGGACGGGTTGTCGACGCCGGCGCCGGACAGCGCCGGGAACTCGCGCAGCCCCTCGACCTGGCGGCCCAGCACGCGCACCAGCGATTCGCCGAAGCCGACCACCGCGCTCTCGCCGTCGGCCAGCTGCAGCAGGCGGTCGAGGGCGGCCGGCAGGTGCTCGGCGGCCTGCAGGTCGAAGAACAGGTGGCGGGCCTGGGCGGGAACCGGGGTGGCGAGAATGCCGGGCTGGTAGAGGCTCATGGGGCGTCCTTGGGCGAAAAGGCGCGATTCTACTGGCTGGCGGCGGCTCCGCGTCAATGCGCGGCGCCCGCTGCGGCGCTTCTGCCCATGCCGGGCAGGCCGGACGCAGCGGTCACGAAACGCCTTGCAGGTCATCCCGGAGCAGCACCTGCGTTGTTCTTATCGAACACCTACTGTCAAATATTTCTGACTATCGGCGCAGCTCAGCCGCACTAAATCAAACAGTTGAACGAATCAAGCCTGCTCGCCTGTCATTTTTTTCATTCAATCGCTCTGTAATTGTTTGACATATTTTACGTCTTTGGCAGACTGCTCGCCCGTTGCGTTCCGGCCGGCAGTCCCTCCTGCCGACCGGGCCCGGCACCCGCCGGGGCCGCCAAGTCCAAAAACAAAAACCGCCAGTCTGCGCCTCCCCTACCCGCCAAGCGCACCTGGCCAGCCAATGGAAAGAACGAACAAATGCTGATCTGGTTTGTCGGGATCTACCTGCTGATTACGGTCATCGTCGGCTTCTACGCCGCGACCCGCGTGCACAACTCCTCGGACTACGCAGCGGCCGGCCGCAGCATGTCCTTCCCCCTGGTCGTGACCATGGTGTTCGCCACCTGGTTCGGCTCCGAGGCCGTTCTGGGCATTCCCGCCACCTTCCTCCAGGAAGGCTTCGCCGGGATCATCGAAGACCCCTTCGGTTCCTTCGGCTGCCTGATGCTGGTGGGCCTGGTCTTCGCCCGCCCGCTGTACCGCCTGAACCTGATGACCATCGGTGACTTCTTCCGCAAGCGCTTCGGCCAGCACGTGGAAATCTTCACCAGCCTGGTGATCATCGTCTCCTACATGGGTTGGGTGGCCGCCCAGCTGACCGCGCTCGGCGTGTGCTTCAGCGTGCTCTCCGACGGCGCCATCACCACCACCCAGGGCATGCTCATCGGCACCGTGATCGTGCTGCTGCACACCCTGTTCGGCGGCATGTGGTCGGTGGCCCTGACCGACTTCCTGCAGATGATCATCATCGTCTGCGGCCTGTGCTACCTGGTCTGGCTGATCGGCGACATGGCCGGCGGCCCGCAGGTGGTGATCAGCCACGCCGCGGCCGAAGGCAAGTTCCACTTCCTGCAGGGCACCTCGGCCAAGGACATAGTCGCCTTCCTCGGCGCGGCGGTGACCATGATGTTCGGCTCCATCCCGCAGCAGGACGTGTACGCCCGGGTGATGTCGGCCAAGACCGAGAAGATCGCCTCGCGCGCCACCATGACCGGCGCCGCCTGCTACCTGGTGTTCTGCATGCTGCCGATCTTCCTGACCTACGCCGCGTCGATGATCGACCCGCAGATGGTCAAGCACTGGCTGAACGAGGACGCCCAGCAGATCCTCCCGCACCTGATCATGGAGCGCACCCCGATGTTCGCCCAGATCATGTTCTTCGGCGCCCTGCTCTCGGCGATCATGTCCTCGGCCTCCGGCGCCCTGCTGGCCCCGTCGGTGACCCTCACCGAGAACATCCTCAAGCCCATGCTGCCGCACCTGAACGACCACCAGGCGCTGAAGCTGATGCGCGCCAGCGTGCTGGCCATGACCATCGCCACCTGCCTGTTCGCCTTCTACTCCAACGCCAGCATCTACGAGATGGTCGGCAACGCGTACAAGGTGACCCTGGTAGCCGCCGTGGTGCCGCTGTTCTTCGGCCTGTTCTGGAAGCGCGCCACCACCCAGGGCGCCCTGACCGCCATCGCCTGCGGGCTGATCGGCTGGATCTCGCTGGAGATGGGCCACCAGGAAGGCGACTTCTGGCCGCCGCAATTGGTGGGCCTGATCTGCAGCGCCTTCGGCATGATCATCGGCTCCCTGGCCCCGCAGTTCAGCAAGAACCACGGCGACCACACCGAGACGCTGACCGAGCAGGCCGCAGCAGCTGCCGCGGGCAACTGAGCCTCGCGCTGAATGGAAGAGCCCCGCCTTGGCGGGGCTTTTCTTTTGCGCGCTCTTCGCAGGAGCAACTGTCTTGCGCCGAGATGCTCTTCGTAGGATGGGTTGAGCTTGCGATACCCATGCTCCCGTGGTGATGGGTATCGCTTCGCTCAACGCCATCCTACGACGGTGCGCCTTCCGCCATGTGAGTGGAGCAATTGCCCGCTCCAAGCATTCGTGATTCCACGACAAATATCCTTTGCCGCTACCCGCGTTTTTCTCAGCAGTGCATCCCCGGATACTAAGCTCCAGTGCAACCGCTACCCCCACAGGAGATTCCCATGAGCATTCCCGCCCTCGGCCTCGGCACCTTCCGCCTCAAGGACCAGGTGGTCATCGACTCGGTATCCACCGCCCTGGAGCTGGGCTACCGCGCCATCGACACCGCGCAGATCTACGGCAACGAGGCCGAGGTCGGCCAGGCCGTGGCGGCCAGCGGCGTGCCGCGCGGCGAGCTGTACCTGACCACCAAGGTGTGGACCGAGAACCTCTCCCGCGACCGGCTGGTCCCCAGCCTGGAAGAAAGCCTGAACAAGCTGAAGACCGACTACGTCGACCTCTGCCTGATCCACTGGCCCTCGCCGGGCGGCGCGGTGCCGGTCGCCGAATACATGGCGGCCCTGGCCGAGGCCAAGGCGCGTGGCCTGGCCCGCGAGATCGGCGTGTCCAACTTCACCCTGGCGCTGATGCAGCAGGCCATCGACGCGGTCGGCGCCGGCGAGATCGCCACCAACCAGGTGGAGCTGCACCCCTACCTGCAGAATCGCAAGGTCGCCGGGTTCGCCGAGCGCCATGGCATCCGCATCACTTCCTATATGACGCTGGGCTACGGCAAGGTGCTGGGCGACGCGGTGATCGGCGAGATCGCCCAGCGCCACGGCGCCACCCCGGCGCAGGTGGTGCTGGCCTGGGCCATGCAACTGGGCTACGCGGTGATCCCCTCCTCCACCAAGCGCGCCAACCTGGCGAGCAACCTCGCCGCCCGCGAACTGCGCCTGAGCGACGCGGACATGGCCGCCATCGCCGCCCTGGAGCGCAACGGGCGCATCACCAGCCCGGCCAGCCTGGCCCCGGCCTGGGACTGAAGCCGGCGGCTTGCGCTGCGGCCACGGCGCGGGTAAATGTCGTGGCCGCCACTTTCGCGGCGCCGAGGCGCTGGAAGCCACCGCCGCGGAACTGCGCCAACACGCGCCGGGCATCGAGGTGCGCTGCGTGCCTTTGTCTGCAGTGCCCATGCCCGGGCAGAATCTGTTGCTGGATGGCGGGGCTTATCCGGGGACGTTTTGAGGGGCGGCTTTACTTGTAGGAGCGAGCTTGCTCGCGAACAGAGCTCACCGGGAATGCAGGTGCTGGATTTGAGAGCGCCCTCTCCCTAACCCTCTCCCTGAAGGGAGAGGGGACCGTTCGGAGTGCGCTGATGTTTCCGCGTTAGCCGGTTTGTACCGAGTTGCCGGCTGAAACCATCCCTTCTCTCGGCACGGACAAGCCCCCTCTCCCTTCAGGGCGGGGCGCGCAGCCGAGGGCTGGGGAGAGGGAACGGAATCAACCCCATGCCCCCCACCGGCAAACACCATTCGCGAGCTAGAAGCAGCCACCGACAGGCCCCCGATGAAAGTCCAATCCGACGAACTCCGCACCTTCACCACCGTCATCGACAGCGGCTCCATCACCGCCGCCGCCGAGCAGCTGGGCCTCACTGCCTCGGCCGTCAGCCGCACCCTGGCGCGCCTGGAGGACAAACTCGGCACCACCCTGCTCAACCGCACCACGCGGCGCATGAAGCTCACCGAGGAAGGCCAGTTCTTCCTCGACAGCGCGCGGCACATCCTGGCGCAGATGGACGAGCTGGAAGAACGCCTGGCGCTGCGCCAACAACGGCCGGCCGGGCGCCTGCGGATCAACGCCGCCTCGCCCTTCATGCTGCACGCCGTGGTGCCGCACATCGACGCCTTCCGCGCGCAGTACCCGGACATCGAGCTGCAACTGAACACCAACGACCTGAACATCGACCTGCTGGAGCAGAGCACCGACGTCGCCATCCGCATCGGCACCCTCAGCGATTCGACGCTGCACGCCCGGCCCCTGGGCAGCAGCCGGCTGAACCTGCTGGCCAGCCCGGCCTACCTGGAAAAGCACGGCGCGCCGCAGAGCGTGGAGGACCTGGCCCGGCACAGCCTGCTCGGCTTCACCCAGCCGGAAAGCCTGAACGTCTGGCCACTGCCCCATGCCGGCGGGGAAAGCCTGGCAATCACCCCCGACCTTTCCGCCTCCAGCGGCGAGACGCTGCGCCAGCTGGCCCTGGCCGGCCAGGGCATCGTCTGCCTGGCGGGTTTCATGACCTGCCACGACATCGCCGCCGGGCGCCTGGTCAAGGTGCTGCCGGAGCTGGTGCGCGAGACGCGCCAGCCGATCAACGCGGTGTACTACCGCAACTCGCAGTTGGCCCTGCGCATCCAGTGCTTCCTGGACTTCATCCAGGAACGGCTGGCGACCACCCTCGGCGGCTGATCAGTCCGCCGCCACCACGCTCGCGGCCGGCTGCTTCGGCTGGCTGGTCAGGGTGGTGCCCACCGAGGCGAGCATGATCGCGGCGATGGCCAGCCACTGCAGCACGGTCAGCTGCTCGCCGAGGAACACCAGGCCGGACAGCGCGGCGAAAGCCGGCTCGATGCTCATCAGGGTGCCGAAGGTGCGCGCCGGCAGGCGCGTCAGGGCGATCATCTCCAGGGTGTAGGGCAAGGCGCTGGAGAGCACCGCCACGCCCAGCAGCGCCGGGATCAGTTGCAGGTCGAACAGCGCGGCGCCGGAATGCACCAGGCCCACGGGGAAGATGCATATCGCCGCGATGGTCACGCCCATGGCGGCGGTCTGGGTGCCGTGGTCGTTGCCGGCGCGCTGGCCGAACAGGATGTACATCGCCCAGCAGGCGCCCGCGCCCAGGGCCAGCGCGGCGCCCAGCGGGTCGACGCCATGGCCCAGCTCGCCGATGGGCAGCAGCAGCCAGAGGCCGCACACGGCGATGGCGATCCAGAGGAAGTCGATGGGCTTGCGCGAGAAGTACAGCGCCACCGCCAGCGGCCCGGTGAACTCCAGGGCCACGCCGACGCCCAGCGGAATCGTGCGCAGGGCCATGTAGAACATCAGGTTCATGCCGCCCAGGGTGATGCCGTAGGCCAGCAGCGGCCCCCAGGAACTGCGCGCGACGGGCTTGCGCCAGGGGCGCAGCACGGCAAGCAGGATGATCGCCGCGAACAGCAGGCGCATGGCCGTCACGCCCTGGGCGCCGAACACCGGGAACAGGCTCTTGGCCAGGGCCGCCCCGCCCTGGATCGAGGCCATGGAGACGAGCAGCACGGCGACCGGGAAGAACAGCGTGGCGAAACGGGAACGCGGCATGGAGGCAGACCGAAAAGGTTGAAATGCAGCCAGGGACCTGGCGTATGCTTATGCGCAACATAATGCGCAAAATCGGTCGAATGAGCAATATATTGCCCAACACCAACGAACGCCCCAGCGTGCTCGTCCACGTCGCCGACAACGTCAAGACCCTGCGCCGCGCCGCGGGCCTGAGCCAGGACGCCCTGGCCAAGGCCAGCGGCGTCAGCCGGCGCATGCTGGTCGGCATCGAAGGCGGCGACACCAACGTCAGCCTGGCCACCCTCGACCGCATCGCCGCGGCCCTCTCGGTGACCTTCGCCGACCTGGTGCGTGCCCCGCAGACCGGCGACCTCTCCCGCGTCGACGTGGTGGCCTGGGCCGGCCGCCAGGCGGAAAGCCGCGGCACCCTGCTGGCCAGCACCCCGGCCAGGGGCCAGGCCGAGCTGTGGCACTGGGCCCTGGCGCCGGGGGACAGCTATGACGCAGAGCCCGATGCCGAGGGGTGGTATGACATGGTTTACGTCATCGAGGGGCACCTGACGCTGGAGATCGGCGACCAGCGTTGGGAGGTGGCCAGCGGGGGGTTCCATGTGTTCAAGAGCAACCAGCGGTTTTCCTATCGGAACCTGGGGGATGGGTTGCTGCGTTTTGTGCGCAATGTGGTGAATTGAGGGGGCTTTTCGTAGGAGCGAGCTTGCTCGCGAACGGCGCTCACTGGCGGTTATGGCGTATTGGGTTGGCTCCGCAACCCTCTCCCCAGCCCTCTCCCTGAAGGGAGAGGGGGCTAGTCCGTGCCAGTGTCGACAATTGTTTTAGCCGGAAGCCCTGGAGCTGCCGGCTGACTCCGTAATAGCCGTTTCTGCCCAACGGTCCCCTCTCCCTTCAGGGAGAGGGTTAGGGAGAGGGCGCTCTCAACCCCAGCACCTGCAATCCCCAGCAAGCTCTGTTCGCGAGCAAGCTCGCTCCTACGAAAAGCACCACCCAGCAACGAAAAAGACCCGCCGAAGCGGGCCTTTCTCTCATGCCGCAAGCCTCAGAAACTCTGCGGCATCTCCCCCCGCGCCAGGCGGGCGTTGATGTCGGCCACCACCGCCGGCAGCTCCGCAATGGTGTCGATCAGGTAATGCGGGCGCGAACCCTCGAACATCTGCCCGATCCGCCGGCGCTCCTGTTCCAGCTTGTCCTGCGGCAGCGCCTTGTACTGCTCGTAGGTCAGGCCCAGGGCGTTGCCCGAGCAGCTCAGCGCCACGGTCCACATGCCGGCGCGGCGGCCTTCGAGGATGCCCGGCCAGGTGTCGTCGACCTTCACGCAGGCGGCCACGTCGTCGATGCCCAGGGCGATCACGTTGGCCAGGGCCTGGGCCGGGTGCGGGCGGCCGTTGGGCACTTCGTCGGTGGCCACCACGTGGTCGGCAACGTAGCCATTAGTGGCGGCCAGCTTGACCACCTTCTCCATCACCACCGCCGGGTAGCCGGAGCAGGAGCCGATCTTCAGGCCCTGTTCGCGCAGTTGGGCGATGGCGTCGAGGGCGCCGGGGATCAGCGCCGAGTGCTCGGCGATCTTCTCGATCTGCAGCGGCATGAAGCGCTCGTAGATGGCGGTAACGTCGTCGTCGGTCGGGGTGCGGCCGAACTTGGCCTGGTAGCGCTCGGCGATGGCCGGGATGTCGCAGAGGGTGCGGATGTGGTCCCACTTGCCCATGCCCATGGGGCCGCGGGCTTCTTCCAGGCTGACCTGCACGCCGAACTCGGCGAAGGCCTCGACGAAGATCTGCGTCGGCGCGAAGGAGCCGAAGTCGACCACGGTGCCGGCCCAGTCCAGTACCACGGCTTGCAGTTGCTTGGGTTGTTCGTAGTTCATCGTTTGCATCCTGTTGTCGGGCGCAGACCGGGCCTGCGCCGGGAAAGGGGTTCAGATCTCGAAGACTTCCATCTCGCGCAGCGTCTGGGCGATGGCCGCCACCGCCTCGCGCATGCCCTGGGCGTCGACCTGGCCGATGCAGCCGACGCGGAAGGTTTCCACCTGGGTCAGCTTGCCCGGGTAGAGGATGTAGCCCTTCTCGCGCACCCGGTTGTAGAACTCGGTGAAGCTGTAGCGGGCATCGCGCGGGGCGTGGAAGGTGACGATGATCGGCGCCTGGATCGCCGCCGGGAGGAAGCTGCGGAATCCGAGTTTGGCCATCTCGCCCAGCAGAGTCTGGCAGTTGTCCGCGTAACGATTGTGACGGGCCGCCAGGCCGCCCTCCTCCTCGTACTGGCTCAGCGCCTCGTGCAGCGCGGCGACCACGTGGGTGGGCGGGGTGAAGCGCCATTGGCCGGTCTTGGCCATGTAGGCCTGCTGGTCCTGCAGGTCCATGGCCAGGGAATGGCAGTTGCCGGCGCTGGCCGCCAGCGACTCGTTGCGGGCGAAGACGAAGCCCATGCCGGGCACGCCTTCCAGGCACTTGCCGGAAGCGGCGATCAGCGCGTCGAAAGGCACCTTGCGGGCGTCGATGTCCAGGGCGCCGAAGGAGCTCATGGCGTCGATGATCAGGCGCTTGCCGTGGGCCTCGACGACCTTGGCGATGGCTTCCAGCGGGTTGAGGATGCCGGTGCTGGTCTCGCAGTGGATCAGCGCCACGTGGGTCACGGCCGGGTCGGCGGCGAGCAGGCGGTCGACGTCCTCGGCGGTGGTCGGCACGTCCTCTTCGGTCTCGAAGGTGCTGAACTGCCGGCCGATCACCTGGCAGATCTTCGCCAGGCGCTTACCGTAGGCGCCGTTGATCAGCACCAGCACCTTGCCGTCGCGCGGCACCAGGGTGCCCACCGCGGCCTCGACGGAGAAGGTGCCGCTGCCCTGCAGCGGCACGCAGGTGTGGCTGCCTTCGCCATGGATGATGGCCAGCAGGCGGGAACAGACATCGGCGGTCAGGGCGTTGAAATCGTTGTCCCAGGAGCCCCAGTCGACCAGCATGGCGCGGCGGGTCCGCGGGGAGGTGGTCAGGGGGCCGGGGGTCAACAGGATGGGCGCGCGCTCGGCAGTGCTCATGCTCGGTTCCTCTATCAGGGGAAAACCTGTGCGGGGTGAGGTTCTTGTCGCGGCCCGTCGACCGGGCCTGGACATACGTTGCCAAGCGACGAGTTATCGCTCAAATTGTTTGTCATGATCCCAGGCATAAGTCGGACCTATACCCCATGAACCTGTTCCAGCTCCGCGCCTTCGACGCCGTGGCCCGCGAAGGCAGCTTCACCCGCGCCGCCGAGCGCCTGTTCATCAGCCAGCCGGCGGTGACCGGGCACGTCAAGGCGCTGGAAGAGCACTACCAGGTCAACCTGTTCCGCCGCACCGCCCGCGCCGTGGAGCTGACCGAGGAAGGCCGCCGCCTGGCGGCCATCAGCCGCACGCTGTTCGCCCTGGAGGAAGAGGCCGAGACGCTGCTGGACGCCAACCGCAAGCTGCTCAGCGGGCGCATCGAGGTGGCGGCCGACGGCCCGCACCTGGTCATGCCCCTGCTCGCCCGCCTTCGCGCGCGCTACCCCGGCATCACCGTCAACCTGCGCCTGGGCAATGCCCAGGAGACGCTGAACGCGCTGCTCAGCGAGCACGTGGATGTGGCCGTGGTGACCGAGGTGGACGAGCGGCCGGGGCTGTACCTGCGCGAGCTGGTGCAGTCGCACCTGTGCGCCCTGCTGCCGGCGGAACACGCCTGGTGCGGGCGCGGCGAGGGCATCCCGTTGGCAGAGCTGGACCAGCAGATCATGGTGCTGCGCGAGCCGGACTCCATCACCCGCCGCACCTTCGACCGCGCCTGCGGCGCCCTGCCGATACAGCCGCGGGTGCTGATGGAGCTGAGCAGCCGCGAGGCGGTCACCGAGGCGGTGGCGGCGGAGCTGGGCATCGGCATCGTCTCCTCGCTGGAAGTCAGCCGCGACCCGCGGGTGCGCGCCGTGCCGCTGCTCGGCGAGGCGCTGGTGAACCGGCATTCCCTCGGCTGCCTGGAGCGGCGCCGCGGCTTGCGGGTGGTGAGTGCGTTCCTGGAGCTGGCGGAGGATGGCGGGGCCTGACCTGCCGTTGACGACGGATAATCGCGGACGGAGTCCGCTCCTACACACCCCGCATAGGCACGGCACCGTAGGATGGGTTGAGCTTGCGAAACCCATGCGGTTGCGGTGATGGGTATCGCTCCGCTCAACCCATCCTACGGGGTGTTGCCGGAAGGTGTACCGTCCGCGATTGCCCCCAAGGCGACGCCGGACTAGCCAGCCCCCTCCCACAAATCCTCGCGCACCACATCGAGAAAGGTCGACACTATCCGCCGCGAACTCTGCTCGCGCAGGCACACCAACGTCTCGCTCATCCGCCTTTCACAATCGACTATCGGCAGCGCATGCACCCGGCTGTCGGCGCCGAACTCGGCGGCCGACACCACGCCCAGGCCGATCCCCGCCACCACCGCCTCGCGGGCGGCCTCGCGGCCTTCCACCTCGATGGCCGGGCGGATGCGCAGGCCGGCGCGGTGCATTTCCTCTTCCAGCGTCTGGCGCGTCACCGAGCCCTGCTCGCGCAACACCAGCGGCGCGTCGTCCAGGTCCGCCAGGCGGATCGACTCGCGCCCGGCCCAGGGATGGCCGCTGGCGACGAAGGCGACTATGGGGTCGCTGCGCAGGGTCACCGACAGCAACCGCTCGTCCTCCACCGTGCGCCCCAACAGCGCCAGGTCGGCCCGGTAGTTGAACAGCGACTGCAGCGATTCGTCGGTGTTGCCGCTCTCGATGCGCACGTGGATGCCCGGGTAGCGCTGGCAGAAGCGCGCCACCTGCGGCAGCAGGTGCACCGCGGCGTCCACCGCCAGGGTCAGGTTGCCGGTCTGCAGGGCGCTGGAGGCCGCCAGCAGCTCGTGGGCCTCGGCCTCGATGACGAACAGCCGCTGGGTCACCGCCAGCAGGCGCTCGCCCAGGTCGGTCAGGCGCACCGAGCGCTTGTTGCGGTGGAACAGCAGTACGCCGTAACGCTCCTCCAGCTTGCGCACCTGGTCGGAAACCGCCGGCTGGGTGAGGAACAGGCGCTCGGCGGCACGGGTGAAGCTGCCGGTCAGCGCCACGGCGTGGAAGGCCTTCAGTTGCGCGTGGGAAACCTGCATGGGCCTGGCTCCGTAGGGTTCGGGAAGGTCGCCACTGTAGTCGGCCGGCGCCGTGACTTACAAGTCAGACTTATTTTTAAAATTTGATAAATCGATTTTATTTATTTATCCGAACTTGTTTCCATGCGTTTCACCAAGGGCCCCGGCCCACGGCAACCTCACCCGCATCCGCCCTGACCCGTCACCTCCGGAAAGGTACGGCCCGCTCATATAACAACAACAAGTTTTTCCCTGACTGCCGGCACTCCAACAACAACGAGGTCAGATCAGATGAGCAACCCCACCGGCACCGCAGCCCACGCGGGCAAAGGTTCCATGCAGCGCTGGCGCGTGCAGATCTTCGCGATCACCTGGCTCGCGTACGCCGCCTTCTACTTCACCCGCAAGGCCTTCTCCGTGGCCAAGCTCGGCATCGCCGAGGACACGACCTTCGAACTGGACAAGGCCATGATGGCCGACATGGACGCCATCTACCTGGCCGCCTACGCCGTGGGCCAGTTCACCTGGGGCGTCTTCGCCGACCGCTTCGGCCCGCGCATCGTGGTGTTCGGCGGCCTGGCGATCTCCACCCTCGCCGCCCTGGTCATGGGCACCTTCGCCACCGTGCCGATCTTCGCCAGCTGCATGGTCATCCAGGGCCTGGCGCAGTCCACCGGCTGGTCCGGGCTGTGCAAGAACATGGGCAGCTTCTTCGCCGCCCACGAGCGCGGGCGCATCCTCGGCCTGTGGAGCACCTGCTACGCCTTCGGCGGCCTGGTCGCCTCGCCCTTCGCCGGCTGGTGGGCCTACAGCGTGTTCGGCACCTGGCACGCGGCCTTCTATTCCTCCGCCGCGGTGGTCGGCGGCGTCGCCCTGCTGTTCCTGCTGCTGCAGCGCAACCGCCCGCAGGACGTCGGCCTGCCGCCGGTCGAGGCGGACGAGCCGCAGGCCGTGCACTATGCCGGCTTCCATGAGCAGGGCAAGAACCCCGGCTTCTGGGAAACCCTCGGCGCCGTGCTGCGCAATCGCACCGTGATGACCCTCGGCCTGGCCTACTTCCTGCTCAAGCCGGCGCGCTACGCCATCCTGCTGTGGGGCCCGGTGATCGTCTACGAACGCATGCCAGCCCTGGGCAAGGTGGGCGCCGCGGTGCTGCCGACCTCCTTCGAGATCGCCGGGCTGCTCGGCCCCATCCTCATCGGCCTGGCCTCGGACAAGCTGTTCGGCGCCCGGCGCATGCCCGCCTGCGTGATCAGCCTGATCGGCCTGACCGCCTGCCTGGCGCTGTTCGTCCCGGCCATGCAGACCGGCAGCGCGATGCTGGTGTTCGCCCTGCTGTTCATGATGGGCCTGACCCTCTACGGCCCGGACTCGATGATCAGCGGCGCCGCCGCCATCGACTTCGGCACCGGCAAGGCCGCGGGTACCGCCGCCGGTTTCGTCAACGGCTGCGGCTCGGTGGGCGCCATCCTCGGCGGCCTGCTGCCCGGCTACTTCGACACCTACAGCGTGTTCATCGGCTTCACCGTCACCGCGCTGATCGCCGCCGCCATCCTGGTGCCGCACTGGAACAGCCTGCCCGAAGGCGCGCGCAAGAGCGCCCCGGCCACGCCGAACCGCCCCCTGAAGGTGCGCCCGGCGCGCTCCTGATACCCGGGGCACAGGGACGTGCCCACCCCGCCCGATAAACCGCATACCGAACGCCCCTACCCCGCGCCCCGATCACGGAGAACCCCCATGCGCCCCTTCTGGCTCGCCCAGGCCCTGCAGCACGACAGCGACAGGGCCGCCCCGCTGCAACAGGACACCCGCGCCGACGTGTGCATCGTCGGCGGCGGCTACACCGGCCTATGGACCGCCATCCAGCTCAAGGAACAGAACCCGGAGCTGGACGTGGTGATCGTCGAAGCCGACATCTGCGGCGCCGGCGCCAGCGGGCGCAACGGCGGCTGCGCGCTGTCCTGGTCGGCGAAGTTCTTCACCCTGGAGCGGCTGTTCGGCCTGGCCGAGGCGATCCGCCTGGTGAAGGCCTCCGAGCGCAGCATCCAGGCCATCGGCGAGTTCTGCGAGAAGTACGGGGTGGATGCCGACTACCGCCTGGACGGCACCCTGTACACGGCGACCAACGCCGCCCAGGTCGGCGCCACCGACGGGGTGATCGCCGCGCTGGAGAAGCACGGCATCAACTCCTTCACCCGGCGCCCGCTGCAAGACGTGCGGCGCATGGCCGGCTCGGACAAGCACCTGGAAGGCTGGTTCTCCCCCGCCGCCGCCAGCGTGCAGCCGGGCAAGCTGGTGCGCGGCCTGCGCCGGGTGGCGCTGCAGCTGGGCGTGCGCCTGTACGAGGGCACGCCCATGACCGGCCTGGAGGAAGGCCACCCGGCCCGCGTGCACACGCCCCATGGCCAGGTGGCGGCAGACCGCGTGGTGCTGGCGATCAACGCCTGGATGGCGCGGGCCTTCCCGCAGTTCGAGCGCACGGTGGCCATCGTCTCCAGCGACATGATCATCACCGAGCCGCGCCCGGACCTGCTGCGGCAGATCGGCCTGACCTCGGGGGTGACCGTGCTCGACTCGCGCATCTTCGTGCACTACTACCACAACACCCCGGACGGCCGGCTCATGCTCGGTAAGGGCGGCAACACCTTCGCCTACGGCGGGCGCATGCTGCCGGTGTTCGACCAGCCCTCGCCCTACCTCGGCCTGCTGCGGCGCAGCCTCGGCGAGTTCTTCCCGGCCTTCGCCGAGGTGCCCATCGCCGCCAGCTGGAACGGCCCCTCCGACCGCTCGGTGACCGGCCTGCCGTTCTTCGGCCGGCTGGGCGCCGGCGGCAACATCTTCTACGGCTTCGGCTACTCCGGCAGCGGCGTCGGCCCCTGCCACATGGGCGGGCAGCTCCTCGCCTCGCTGGTGCAGGGCCTGGACGACGAGTGGACGCGCTCGCCGCTGGCCCAGGGGCCGCTCGGCCACTTCCCGCCGGAGCCGGTGCGCTACCTGGGCTCGCTGATGGTGCGCAACGCCATCCGCCGCAAGGAGCAGGCCGAGGACCACGGCCGCCGCCCGCGGCGCCTGGACGTGCGCCTGGCGAAGTTCGCCGCGGCCGCCGGCAAGGCCGACAAGGCCTGAGCCCCTCCCCCTTTTCCCTCACAAGCCGGCTGAGGGACGAGCGAGGCGCGCTTGCGGGCCTCGCTCTTTTTTTCTCGGCGCCCCGGCTTGTGCCGACCACACCCGTCGAACGATAATGATTCTCATCAGAAAATGACTTGCATGGACGTCGCGTGAGCCTTTCCCACCTCGACACCGTGTTCCTCGCCCAACGCACCCCGCTGCTGCGCACCCTGGCGAGAATGGTGAAGAACCCCAGCATCGCCGAAGAACTGGTCCAGGAAACCTACCTGCGCGTGGCCCGCACCCTGCGCGAGCGCCCGGTGGAACACCTGGAGCCGTTCCTCTTCCAGACCGGCCGCAACCTGGCCCTGGACCACCTGCGCCACCTGCGCATGCAATCGCGCACCCTGCTCGACGACGTGCCCCAGGAGGTGCTCCAGGCGGTGCCCTCCAGCCAGCCATCCGCCGAGGACGGCCTGCACGCCGAGCAGCTGCTGGAGCGCCTGGGCTCGGCCCTGGAACGCCTCACCCCGCGCCAGCAGCGCATCTTCATCCTCAGCCGATTGCACGGCTGCGGCTACGCGGAAATCGCCGAGCAACTGGGGGTGTCGCCCAGCACGGTGCAGAAGGAGCTGAAGCTCATCATGGCCATCTGCATCGGCGTGCTCGGGCGCCTGGAGCCGCCGGCATGACGGGCTACCCATCGGCCCGCAGCTGGCCCACAATGTGCGCCCCCGATTCGAGGAACGCCGCGTGACCGCCCCGGACCCGCACCTGGCCCAAGCGCTGGACTGGCTGATCCAGCTGGAAGACGCCGACGCCGCCACCCGCGCGCGCTTCGACGCCTGGCTGGCCGCGCACCCGGCCAACGCCAGCGCCTTCCGGCACGCCAGCAGCCTGTGGGACTCGCCGCTGCTCGGCCTGGCCGCCACCGGCCTGGAAGCCCAGGCGCAGCACCAGGCGCGGCAACGCAAGCGCCGGCGCTGGCGTTCCTTCGCCGCCGCTGCCGGGCTGTTGCTGGCCCTCGGCGTGGCCCTGCAGGGCGACCTGCTGACGCACATCCGCGCCGACCACTACACCGCTGTGGGCCAGCGCCAGAGCCTGCAACTGGCCGACGGCTCGCGCATCCTGCTGAACACCGACACCGCCCTGTCCAGCCACCTCGACGAGCAGCGTCGCAGCGCCCGGCTGTACCGCGGCGAGGCCTACTTCGACGTGGCCCACGACCGCAGCCGCCCCTTCGAGGTGGAGGCCGGCCCGGTGCAGGTGAGCGTGCGTGGCACCGCCTTCGCCGTGCGCTACCTGGGCAACGAGGCGGAAGTCAGCGTGCAGCACGGCGAGGTGGACCTGCGCAGCGCCGGCGACGACACCCGCGTCAGCCTAGGCGCCGGCGACAGCATCCGCGTCGGCCCCGGCGGCTTCGGCGAGCGCCGCCACAGCGGCGAGAGCCAGCGCCTGCTGGCCTGGGTGCAGGGCCGCCTGGTGTTCGAGAACTGCCCGCTGAGCCAGGTGCTGGCCGAACTGCGGCGCTACTACCCGGGCTGGATCGTCAACGCCGACGAGCGCCTGGAAGACGTCAGCATCACCGCCAACTACCGCCTGGACGACCCGCTGGGGGCCATGCGCTCCCTCGCCCAGATCACCTCCTCGCACCTGCGCGAATACCCGCGCCTGCTGATCCTCAACTAAGGCGCGCCCGCCATCGCGGGCGGCGTGTGGCAGCCCTTGCAGGAACGCACCGGGCCGGCCTGCTGGAAGGATTGCAGGCGCTTGAGGTGGCAGCTTTCGCAGAACTGATGGAAGTCGTGCTCGATGGTCACCGCCAGCTGCGGCGACTCCTTGTGGCAGAGCACGCAGGTGCGGCTGCCGCTGGGCGAGGCCGAGGTGGAGCGGTCGACGAAGTCGTGGTGGCAGGTGACGCAGTTGATGCTGCCATGGTTGGTGTGGTCGAAGTTCATCGGCAGCAGCGGGTGCTGGCGCACCAGTTGGTCGTGGCCATGCCGCGCGCCGAGGACGAAGGCCGCTAGCAGCGGGATGGCCAACAGCAGATACCAGCGCTTCATAGCAGCGGCAGGTCGACGCTGCCGAGCAGCGCATAGAGCCCGGCCAGGGCCAGGCCGGCGCAGAGCACGCCCAGGCTCAGGCGGCTGGCCAGGTAGGCGCTGTGCCGCCGGCGCCCGCCCTCGGCATAGTGCGGCGTGGGCCGCGGCAGCCGCGGCCAGGCCAGCGCGGCGGCGCTGAGCACGCCCCAGAGCACGGCCTTCCAGGTGGCGCCGCTGTAGTAGCCGGCGCCGATCATGTGTACGGCGGCCAGGGCGACGATGGCGGCGCTCCAGCCATAATGCCAGCGGCGGAAGTCCGCATGTCTGGGCCAGATGCGCCGGCGCACGGCGGTCAGGCTCAGCGGCAGGATCAGCAGCAGGAGCAGCGTCGCGCCGTCGCCGGCGAGCATGTGCCAGGGCGCGCCGGGCAGCAGTTCGTCGAGCACCAGCGGCTCGTCCACCAGCAGCACCGCCACGTGGACGACCAGCAGCACGGCAGCGACGAACGACAGGTCGCGGTGCAGCACCATGAAGAACTTGCCGTCGTGCCGCGGCCGGGCCATGGGCTTGCCGGTGTAGGCGAACAGCAGCAGGAACAGTGCCCCGGCGACGAAGCCGGCGACGTTGGCGAAGTCCCAGGCCGGGTGCACGCCGGGCATGGCGTCGAGCAGGAAGATGGCGGCGAACGGCAGCAGGCAGGCCAGCGCCACGCGCAGGGTCAGGGCGAACATGCGATCAGCCTCCTCTGCCGCCATCCGGGAAAGCGGCGTAGCGTGCCGCCGCGCGGCACGCTACGCAAGGCGCCCTCAGTGGGCGATGCACACCGACTTGATCTCGGTGTAGGCCTCGACCACCGCGCGGCCGAACTCGCGGCCCATGCCGGACTGCTTGACGCCGCCGAAGGGCATGCTCGGGTCCAGCAGCACGTGGGCGTTGACCCAGACGGTGCCGGACTCGATGCGCGGCACCAGGTTCATGGCGCGGGTCAGGTCGTTGGTCCACAGGCTGGCGCCCAGGCCGTACTCGCTGTCGTTGGCCATCTCGATGGCCTGGTCCTCTTCCTTGAAGGAAAGCACCGCCAGCACCGGGCCGAAGACTTCATTGTGGGCCACGGCCATGTCCTGGGTGACGTCGGCCAGCACGGTCGGGCGCACGAAGAAACCGTCGCAGTCCATCGGCTCGCCGCCGCAGACCACCCGGGCGCCTTCGCGGCGGGCGGTCTCAATGTGCTTGAGCACCGAGGCCTGCTGCTTGCGCGACACCAGCGGGGTGATCTGCGCAGTGTCGTCCATGCCCTGGCCGATGCTCATGCCGGCAACCACCGCGCCGAGCTTGTCGACGAACTCGGCGTAGCGCGACTCGTGCACGTAGAAGCGCGAGGCCGCGGCGCACACCTGGCCGCTGTTGAGCAGGCCACCCAGCAGCGCACCCTGCACGGCCTTGTCGATGTCGGCGTCGGCCAGGATGATCATCGGGTTCTTGCCGCCCAGTTCCAGGGCGAAGCGCGTCATGTTCTGCATGGCGGCGATGCCGACGCTGCGGCCCACCGCGGTGGAGCCGGTGAAGGACACCTTGCTGACCAGCTTGTGCGAAGCCAGGCCGCCGCCGATGCGCGCGCCATCGCCGGTGACCAGGTTGAACACCCCGGCCGGCACGCCCGCCTCGAAGGCCAGTTCGGCCAGGCGCAGGGCGGTCAGCGGGGTTTCCGAAGCGGGCTTGATGACCACGGTGTTGCCGGTGGCCAGGGCCGGCATCAGCTTCCACACGGCGATCATCAGCGGGAAGTTCCAGGGCACGATGCCGGCCACCACGCCCACCGGTTCGCGGCGGGTGAAGGCGGTGAACTTGGTGCCCGGCGGCAGCGGGATGGACACGTCCAGGGACTGGCCCTCGATCTTGGTCGCCCAGCCGGCCATGTAGCGCATGAATTCGACGGTGGCGCCGACGTCGAGCATGCGCGTCAGGTTGATCGACTTGCCCTGGCTGAGGGTTTCCAGCTGGGCCAGTTCCTCGGCGTGCTGCTCCACCAGGTCGGCGAAGCGCAGCAGGATGCGCTCGCGGTCGGCCGGGCGCAGGTCGGACCAGACGCGCGCCTTGAAGGCGGCGTGGGCGGACTTCACAGCGCGGTCGAGCATGTCGGTATCGATGTCGGCGATCTGCGCGATGGTTTCGCCGGTGGCCGGGTTGAGCACGTCGCTGGTGGGGCCGTCGTAGGCCACCCAGGCGCCGTCGATGAAGCAGCCGTGGCGGCGCTGAAGGAACTCGGCGACCTGCGGCAGGGTTGCGGTGATGCTCATGGTGACTCCTGTTCTTGCGGCCCGCGGGCCAGGCAGGGAACCGCTCGCCGGGAGCGGCCGGGAAAGGTCAGTGCTGCTGGCTCAGCCACAGGCTCAGGGCCTTGCGCTCGTCGGCGTCGGCCAGGCCCTGGTAGGGCATGTAGGTGCCCGGCACGGCGGCCTGGGGCTGGGTGACGAAGGCTTCGAGGCTCTCGCGGCTCCAGGCCGCGCCCTTGTCCTTCATCGCCTGGGAATAGCTGAAACCGGCCAGGGAACCGGCGTTGCGGCCGATCACCCCATGCAGGTTCGGCCCCATGATGTTGGCGCCGCCGGCATTGGCGGTGTGGCAAACGGAGCAGTCGCGCTCGAAAACGGCCTGGCCCTTGGCGGCCAGGTCATCGGCCAGGGCCAGCCCGGACTGGACAGCGGCCACGGCCAGCAGCAGGCCGCAGAGGCCGGTCTTGATTCGGGTTTTCACGGTGAAAAGCATGCAGGGGCACTCTCGATCGATTCTTGTCGGCCGGGCACAAGGCAGGTGCCGGTCGAGGACGATTGTCGCCAGGGGCGCGAGGGCGGGTGTTTTTCTGTGTGCCAGTCGTGTTGGTGGGGGTGCCAGAAGAGCCGCTGGAGGCTGGAAGCTGGAAGCTGGAAGCAAGAGCGGTAGGGGCAACCGCCGGCTGCGTCGAGGCGCTTTTCGTAGGATGGGTTGAGCTTGCGAAACCCATGCTGCCGGGGTGATGGGTATCGCTTCGCTCAACCCATCCTACGGGCTATGGCGTTATCCGCCGGCGCCGGCGGGAATCGGCGTTCTGGCCTGAAAGCTGAAAGCTGGAAGCTGGAAGCTGGAAGCTGGAAGCTGGAAGCAAGAGCGGTAGGGGCAACCGCCGGCTACGTCGAGGCGCTTTTCGTAGGATGGGTTGAGCTTGCGATACCCATGCTGCCGGGGTGATGGGTATCGCTTCGCTCAACCCATCCTACGGAGCTGGGAAGCTATGGTGCCGGGCCCAAGAGCCCCCTCTCCCTAACCCTCTCCCTGAAGGGAGAGGGGACCGTTGGGCAGGGTCGGATGTTCTGGAGTTAGCCGGTTAGCGCAGGGATTGCCATCTGGGGCCAGGCCCCCTCTCGACACAGACAGCCCCCTCTCCCGCTTGCGGGAGAGGGTTGGGGAGAGGGGCTCTTGGCGCTCTTGCTTCCAGCTTCCAGCTTCCAGCCTCCAGCGGCTCTTACATCAATGCACATACCGCTTCCGATACTCCCCCGGCGAAACCCCGAAGCGCGACTTGAACGCCGTGGAGAAGTAGCTGGAATCCGAGAACCCCCAGGCATACCCCAGCGCCGACAGCTTCTGCTCGCCCGCCGCGTTGCGCAGGGATTCGGCGCAGAAGTCCAGGCGGCGGTTCTTGATGTACTGCGCCACCACCAGGCCCTTCTTGGCGAACATGCGGTACAGGCCGCGCACCGACACGCCCACTTCGCGGGCGATCAGTTCCGGGCAGAGTTCCTCCGCGCCGATGTGCTCGTCGATGAAGGCCACCGCCTTGCGGAACAGCCTTTCATGGCTGTCGCCCTCGGCTTCCGCGCCGGCCAGCGCCGGGCGCAGCAGGCTGACCAGGGCGTCGAGGGTGGCCTCGCTTTCCTGCATGCCCAGGCCGTTCTGGCGGGTGGTTTCGAGGATCAGGGTGTTGGCCAGCACCGCCACCGGCGAGCTGGCCGGGATGCGCCGCGCGCAGTCGATGCCGGAGAAGCGCAGGCCGCGCTCCAGCACCTGGCGCGGGAGGATCAGCGACAGCTGCCGCGAGTCTTCCTCGTAGGTCATGTCGCAGGGGCGGTTGGCGTCCACCAGGGTGATGTCGCCACGGGCCAGTTGCACGCGGTTGCCGTCCTGCTCCAGGCGCGAGCGCCCTTCGAGCTGGAACACCGCGTAGAAGTGGCCGTTGCCGCTGGCGCTGACCTCCTTGCTGGTGCGGTACAGGTGCACCTGGGACATGTCGACCACGCTGAGCTTGATGGCACCGCCCTGGTACTCCCGCAGCTTCCCGTGGAAGGACGGCCCCAGGGTGCGCGCGTCGAAACGCCCGCACGCCTGGTTCACCTGGCACAACCACGCTTCGAAAGCCTCATCCCTGGAAATCGATGAAGGGTTCATGACCTAAAGCCTCATGCACGCATTGTTTTTATCAGCGGACGCTCAGGCAGGCGCCCGTCATGGTCCGGCCGTCCGGCCGGTGGTCCCGCAGCGCCGCCTCGGTCCGGCGCTTGTGAAGCATGTTTCGAGCCAGCCTGGCTCAGTTCAGTCCTCCGAAGCGCCGGTAGAAGCTCTCGCCGGCATCCGGCAAGGGGCCGTCGGCGGTCTCCAGGGCGCTGTTCAGCCACACCTCGGCCCTGGCGTACACCAGGCGGTAGAGGTTGCGGCACAGCTGCCGCGCCGCGCGCCCTTCCCAGTCGCCGGGGAGCAGTTCGTCCGGCAGTTGCGGGTCGCGCAGTAGCAATTTGCGATATTCGTGGATCAACAGGGTGCGCGCCAGGAAACAGTCCTGGGCATCCGGTTCGCCCTGCTCGCGCAGCGCCTGCCACAGTGGGCGGAACAGGCGGATGAATTCGCTGTAGTGCTGGCCCAGCTCGTCGATCTTCCAGCTCTCGCGCACCTGCAGGCGCATGGCCTTGGAGGCGAGCACCTCCTGGGCGTGGGTCTCGAAGACGATGCTGTCGTCCAGCGCGTCCAGGTCCAGCAGGGTCGCGGTGAGGTCGGCGCGGTCGCAGCGCGGGCAGGCCAGCACGCTCGGGGCGATGGCGCCGAAGCCCTGCCACTCCAGCTCCTCGCGCACCTGCTTGCGCTTGTCCGCCGCCAGCTGCGACAGCAGCACCAGCGTCCAGGCGCCGTCCCAGGCCGGCAGGCCAGGGCTGTACACGCGCTTGAAGGCCTTCTCGAAACGCCGCCGGCCGGTGCCGGTGAGGCTGTAGTAGCTGCGCCGGCCGACCTTCTCGGCGGTCAGCCAGCCTTCCTTGGTCAGGCGGAAGATCGAGGTGCGGATCAGCCGCTCGTTGATCCCCATGGGCTCCAGCAGGCCGATCAGGCTGCCCAGCCAGACGGTGCCGCCGTGGGGTTCGATGGCGTCGCCATAAAGGGTGATGATCAGCGAACTGGCGCGGATCGGCGTCTGTTCCTGGAAGCGGGCGATCAGTTGGTTCAGCGGGGCGAGACTGCTCATGGCTCGGTCGGGCGCGGATAAAGCGCCGACTATACCTGCCCGCCGGGTCGCCTGGCCATTGGGGCGAACCCCAATGAGGCTCATGCGCCCTGCCCCTTCGGGCGGAACCCGGAATCGCCCAGGCGCGGGCGGCCGGCCTCCACCGCGGCCAGCGGCTGGCATTCCACCAGGCTGGCCAGGCAGCGCTTGCTCAATTGCTGGTATTCGGCGGTGCCGCGCTGCTTCCAGGCGATTTCCTGCTCGCTCAGCTCGCGCTTGACCGTGGCCGGCGAGCCCATCACCAGGCTCTGCGGCGGGCATTCGAAGCCGGCCTTGACGAAGGCGGTGGCGGCGACGATGCAGCGCTCGCCGATGCGCGCCTTGTCCATCACCACCGCGTTCATCCCCACCAGGGCGTCGGCGCCGATGCGGCAGCCGTGCAGCACCGCGCCATGGCCGATGTGGCCGTTGCGCTCGACCACCGTGTCGCTGTCCGGGAAGCCGTGCATGACGCAGGTGTCCTGCAGGTTGGCGCCCTCCTCCAGGATGATCCGCCCGAAGTCGCCGCGCAGCGCCGCCAGCGGCCCCACGTAGCAGCCGGGGCCGACGATGACGTCGCCGATCAGCACCGCCGTGGGGTGGACATAGGCGGTCGGATCGACCACCGGGGTCAGACCTTCGAGGCTATAGCAGGGCATCTCAGGCCTCCTCTTCGGGCAGATCGAGGTGGCGCTGCACCCTGAACGGGCATCCAGCTTCGGCGAAGGGTTCCAGCGCGCAGGCGACGGACGGCATCGGGGTGGCTCCTTGGGCACGGCGGCGCCAGGGGCGCCGGCAAGGCGGGACGGGAAAGCGACCCGTCGTGATTCGTTGCTTGGAAAATCTTGTATCACAACAAATCCGATCGTCAATGCGCCCGATGCTGTATCGCTTTCCCGAGCGACCACCGGCACGCCTGCCAAGTCGCAAATCCTATAGCTCTCAGCCCTTGTCCAACGGGCTTCGCAGCCCCTTGCGGAAACCCGAACCTGGCAGCTCGCTCGACACACGAGACACATAAATCAATTTTGTTATTGCTGTTTTGTATCACTTAAGGCATATACTGGATGCCAGCCAGGGCCCGTCCGCACCCACAGAGGCGCGACGGGCCCGCAGAACAATTCCAATGAGCCGGCCTCAGGCCGTGCGTGCAGCCTGAGGAGCTTTACATGCCTCGTACCCTCGCCGCGCAGGCGCCCGAGGACGGCGTCCGCCTGATCACCCTGCAGCGTCCCGAGGCGCTCAACGCCCTGAACACCGAACTGCTGGGCGAACTGGCCGCGGAACTGGGCGCCGCCGAGCGCGACGCCGAGACCCGCGTGGTGGTCATCACCGGCAGCCGCAAGGCCTTCGCCGCCGGCGCCGACATCAAGGAGATGGCCGAGCGCGACCTGGTCGGCATCCTCGACGACCCGCGCGTGGCCCACTGGCAGCGCATCACCGCCTTCGCCAAGCCGCTGATCGCCGCGATCAACGGCTTCGCCCTGGGCGGCGGCTGCGAACTGGCGATGCACGCCGACATCCTCATCGCCGGCGAGGACGCCCGCTTCGGCCAGCCGGAAATCAACCTCGGCATCATCCCCGGCGCCGGCGGCACCCAGCGCCTGCTGCGCGCGGTGGGCAAGTCCCTGGCCATGCAAATGGTCCTCACCGGCGAGGCCATAGACGCCCGCCACGCCCTGCGCGCCGGCCTGGTCAGCGAAGTCACCCAACCCGAATTCACCGTCGAGCGCGCCCTGCAGGTCGCCCGCGTCATCGCGCGCAAGGCGCCGCTGGCCGTGCGCATGGCCAAGGAAGCGCTGCTCAAGGCCCAGGACACGGACCTTGCCAGCGGCCTGCGCTTCGAGCGCCACGCCTTCACCCTGCTGGCCGGCACCGCCGACCGCGAGGAAGGCATCCGCGCCTTCCAGGA
The DNA here is from genome assembly GCF_000812405.1 of Pseudomonas sp. PI1. Classification (NCBI taxonomy): domain Bacteria; kingdom Pseudomonadati; phylum Pseudomonadota; class Gammaproteobacteria; order Pseudomonadales; family Pseudomonadaceae; genus Pseudomonas; species Pseudomonas sp. PI1. The sequence continues at coordinate 16,029 of NZ_JWMC01000025.1, read as the reverse complement.
AAAGCGTCCGGCGCGCTTCCTCGGCCGCTGAAGCCTCTTCCTTTCCATATACCGATTGATGGAGCGAGCCCGCCCATGACCTTCGAGCACATCCTGTTTTCCATCGAGGACGGCGTCGCCCTCCTCAGCCTGAACCGCCCGGAGCAGCTGAACAGCTTCAACGCCAGGATGCACGGCGAGGTGCGCGAAGCGCTCAAGCAGGTGCGCCAGAGCGAAGAGGCCCGCGTGCTGCTGCTGACCGGCGAAGGCCGCGGCTTCTGCGCAGGCCAGGACCTGTCCGACCGCAACGTCGCCCCGGGCGCCGAGATGCCCGACCTGGGCGAGTCCATCGAGAAGTTCTACAACCCGCTGATCCGCGCCCTGCGCGACCTGCCGCTGCCGGTCATCTGCGCGGTCAACGGCGTGGCCGCCGGCGCCGGGGCGAACATCCCGCTGGCCTGCGACCTGGTGCTGGCGGCGCGCTCGGCCAGCTTCATCCAGGCCTTCTGCAAGATCGGCCTGATCCCCGATTCCGGCGGCACCTGGACGCTGCCGCGGCTGGTCGGCCTGGCCCGCGCCAAGGCCCTGGCCCTGCTGGGCAATCGCCTGTCCGCCGAACAGGCCGAGCAATGGGGCCTGATCTACCAGGTGGTGGACGACGCCAACCTGCGCGAGGAAGCCCTCAAGCTGGCCCGCCACCTGGCCACCCAGCCGACCTACGGCCTGGCGCTGATCAAGCGCAGCCTCAACGCCAGCCTGAACAACAGCTTCGACGAGCAACTGGAGCTGGAGCGCGACCTGCAGCGCCTGGCCGGGCGCAGCGAGGACTACCGCGAAGGCGTCGGCGCCTTCATGGAAAAACGCACCCCCAGCTTCAAGGGCCGCTGACATGCACGCACTGGATATCAATGCCCAGGTCGCGGTGATCGGCGCCGGCGCCATGGGCGCCGGCATCGCCCAGGTGGCGGCCCAGGCCGGGCACCCGGTGAAGCTCTACGACAACCGCCCCGGCGCCGCCGCCCAGGCCATCGACGGCATCGACCGCCAGCTCGGCCGCCTGGTGGAAAAAGGCAAGCTCGACGCCGAGCAGCGCAGCGCCACAGTCGCGCGCCTGCAACCGGTGGAAACCATCGAGGCCCTGGCCGATGCGCGCCTGGTGATCGAGGCCATCGTCGAGAACCTGGAGGTCAAGCGCGGCCTGCTGAACCAGCTGGAAGCGCTGTGCGCGGCCGACTGCATCCTCGCCAGCAACACCTCCTCGCTTTCCATCACCAGCCTCGCCGCCGGCCTGCAGCACCCCGAGCGGGTGATCGGCATGCACTTCTTCAACCCGGCGCCGCTGATGGCCCTGGTGGAGATCGTCTCGGGCCTGGCGACCTGCCCGGAACTGGCCAAGGCCCTGCACGCCACCGCGAAGCACTGGGGCAAGCAGCCGGTGCATACCCGCTCCACCCCCGGCTTCATCGTCAACCGCGTGGCCCGCCCGTTCTACGCCGAAAGCCTGCGCCTGCTGCAGGAAGGCGCCGCCGACTGCGCCAGCCTCGACGCCCTGCTGCGCGACGCCGGCGGCTTCCGCATGGGCGCCTTCGAGCTGACCGACCTGATCGGCCACGACGTCAACTACGCGGTGACCTGCTCGGTGTTCGCCGCCTACTACGGCGACTTCCGCTTCCAGCCCTCGCTGATCCAGAAGGAGCTGGTGGACGCCGGCCGCCTGGGCCGCAAGAGCGGCCGCGGCTTCTACGACTACGCCGAAGGCGCCGAGCGCCCGCAGGCGGCGGAACTGGACAGCGCCGCCGAAGTGGCCAGTTGCGTGGTCGAAGGCGACCTGGGCGTGGCCCAGCCGCTGGTGCAGCGCCTGAAGGATGCCGGCGTGCAAGTGATCGAGCGCGCCGGCAGCGGCCTGCTGCGCGTCGGCGACGCGGTGCTGGCACTGTCCGACGGCCGCCTGGCCAGCCAGCGCGCCAAGGACGACGGCCTGCGCAACCTGGTGCTGTTCGACCTGGCGCTGGACTACGCCAAGGCCTCGCGCATCGCCATCGGCTGGTCCGCCGACACCAGCGCCGAAGCCCGCGACCAGGCCGTGGCCCTGCTGCGCCGTGCCGGCCTGAAGGTCACCGCCCTGGCCGACCTGCCCGGCCTGGCCGTGCTGCGCACCATGGCCATGCTCGCCAACGAAGCGGCAGACGCCGTGCTGCAAGGCGTAGGCTCGGCCGCCGACATCGACCTGGCCATGCGCGCCGGCGTCAACTACCCGCGCGGCCCGCTGGCCTGGGCCGAAGCCATCGGCGTCGGCTACGTGCTGCGCACTCTGGACAACCTGCAACGCAGCTACGGCGAGGAACGCTACCGCCCGTCCCTGCTGCTGCGCCGCAAGCACGCCGAAGGGAGCCGCCTGCATGACTGAACGCACCCCCGAACAACTGGCCCGCGCCTGCGCCGACGCCATGTTCAGCCGCGACCAGGCCACCCAGCGCCTGGGCATCGCCCTGCTCGACGCCGGCCCCGGCAGCGCGCAACTGCGCATGCCGGTGCGCGAAGACATGATCCAGGGCCACGGCACCTGCCACGGCGGCTTCCTCTTCGCCCTGGCCGACTCGGCCTTCGCCTTCGCCTGCAACAGCTATGACGAAGCCACCGTGGCCATCGGCTGCAGCATCGACTACGTGGCCCCGGCGCGCCTGGGCGACGAACTGACCGCCACGGCCAGCGAGCAGAGCCGCAGCGGCCGCACCGGCAACTACGACGTGCGCATCGAAAACCAGCACGGACAGCTGATCGCCCTGTTCCACGGCAAATCCTACAAAGTGCGCGGCACCGTGCTGGCGCAGGAGACCCCCGAATGACCAACGCCACCCTCAGCGATGCCCTGATCATCGACGCCGTGCGCACGCCCATCGGCCGCTACGCCGGCGCCCTTTCCAGCGTGCGCGCCGACGACCTCGCCGCCATCCCGCTCAAGGCCCTGATGCAGCGCCACCCGCAGCTGGACTGGAGCGCCATCGACGACGTCATCCTCGGCTGCGCCAACCAGGCCGGCGAGGACAACCGCAACGTCGCGCACATGGCCTCGCTGCTGGCCGGCCTGCCGCAGGAAGTGCCGGGCACCACCATCAACCGCCTGTGCGGCTCGGGCCTGGACGCCATCGGCAACGCCGCCCGCGCCCTGCGTTGCGGCGAGGCCGGGCTGATGCTCGCCGGCGGCGTCGAATCCATGTCCCGCGCGCCCTTCGTCATGGGCAAGTCCGAGCAGGCCTTCGGCCGCGCGGCGGAGATCTTCGACACCACCATCGGCTGGCGCTTCGTCAACAAGCTGATGAAGGCGCAGTTCGGCATCGACTCCATGCCGGAAACCGCGGAGAACGTCGCCGAACAGTTCGGCATCTCCCGGGCGGACCAGGACGCCTTCGCCCTGCGCAGCCAGCACAAGGCCGCCGCCGCCCAGGCCCGCGGCCGCCTGGCGCAAGAGATCGTCCCGGTGGAAATCCCCCAGCGCAAGGGCCCGGCCAAGGTGGTCGAGCATGACGAGCACCCACGCGGCGACACCACCCTGGAACAGCTGGCCAGGCTCGGCACGCCGTTCCGCGAGGGCGGCAGCGTCACCGCCGGCAACGCCTCGGGGGTCAACGACGGCGCCTGCGCGCTGCTGCTGGCCAGCCCGCAAGCGGCCCAACGCCACGGCCTGAAGGCCCGCGGCCGGGTGGTCGGCATGGCGGTGGCCGGCGTCGAGCCGCGGATCATGGGCATCGGCCCGGTGCCGGCGACGCGCAAGGTGCTGGAGCTGACCGGACTGAGCCTCAACGACATGGACGTGATCGAACTCAACGAAGCCTTCGCCGCCCAGGGCCTGGCCGTGCTGCGCGAACTGGGCCTGGCCGACGACGACGCGCGGGTCAACCCCAACGGCGGCGCCATCGCCCTGGGCCACCCGCTGGGCATGAGCGGCGCGCGCCTGGTCACCACCGCGCTGCACGAGTTGGAAGAGCGCGGCGGCCGCTACGCCCTGTGCACCATGTGCATCGGCGTCGGCCAGGGCATCGCCATGGTCATCGAGCGCCTGCCGCGGTAACTCTGGCAGGGACGCCAAAGACCTTGGCCAGAAGCGCAAAGACCGGATTCCGCGGGGGGCGTATCCTCCCCCATGACACTCGCAGCCCGTACGCGGGCTGGCGTACAAGAACAAATCGAGTGAACCCATGAATATGTACCATGATGCCGAACGTGCCCTGCTCGACCCGCTGGAGACCGCCAGCCTCGACGAACTGCGCCAGCACCAGCTGGACCGTCTGCGCTGGAGCCTGAAGCACGCCTACGACAACGTCCCGCTGTACCGCCAGCGCTTCGCCGAAGCCGGCGTGCACCCCGACGACCTGAAATCCCTCGACGACCTGGCGAAGTTCCCCTTCACCGGCAAGAACGACCTGCGCGACAACTACCCCTACGGCATGTTCGCCGTGCCGCAGAGCGAGATCGTGCGCCTGCACGCCTCCAGCGGCACCACCGGCAAGCCCACCGTGGTCGGCTACACGCAGAACGACATCGACACCTGGGCCAACGTGGTGGCGCGCTCGATCCGCGCCGCCGGCGGGCGCAAGGGCGACAAGGTCCACGTGTCCTACGGCTATGGCCTGTTCACCGGCGGCCTGGGCGCCCACTACGGCGCCGAGCGCCTGGGTTGCACGGTGATCCCGATGTCCGGCGGCCAGACCGAGAAGCAGGTCCAGCTGATCCGCGACTTCCAGCCGGACATCATCATGGTCACCCCGTCCTACATGCTCAACCTGGCCGACGAGATCGAGCGCCAGGGCATCGACCCGCACAGCCTCAAGCTGCGCCTGGGCATCTTCGGCGCCGAGCCGTGGACCGCCGAGCTGCGCCGCGCCGTGGAAGAGCGCCTGGGCATCACCGCCCTGGACATCTACGGGCTGTCCGAGATCATGGGCCCGGGCGTGGCCATGGAATGCGCCGAGACCAAGGACGGCCCGACCGTCTGGGAAGACCACTTCTACCCGGAGATCATCGACCCGGCCACCGGCGCGGTGCTGCCCGACGGCGAATACGGCGAGCTGGTGTTCACCTCGCTGTCCAAGGAAGCGCTGCCGATGATCCGCTACCGCACCCGCGACCTGACCCGCCTGCTGCCGGGCACCGCGCGGCCGATGCGGCGCATCGACAAGATCACCGGGCGCAGCGACGACATGCTGATCATCCGCGGGGTGAACGTGTTCCCCACGCAGATCGAGGAGCAGGTGCTGAAAGTGAAACAGCTGGCCGAAGTCTACGAAATCCACCTGTATCGCAACGGCAACATGGACAGCATGGACGTGCACGTCGAGCTCAAGCACGAACTGCAGCACCTGGACGCCGAGCAGCAGAAGCAGGTGGCCAACGAGCTGAGCAAGCAGGTCAAGACGCACATCGGCATCAGCGCGCGCATCCTGATCCAGCCCTTCCACAGCCTCAAGCGCTCGGAAGGCAAGGCCTGCCACGTGTTCGACAAGCGCAACCTGGGCTGATCGCCCCGCGCCACGAAAACCCCGCCGAGGCGGGGTTTTTCGTTTGCACGCGGTGCCCTGCCGGCGATTGCGCCGTGATGCTTTTCGTAGGATGGGTTGAGCTTGCGATACCCATCGGGCCATGGCGATGGGTATCGCTTCGCTCAACCCATCCTACGGGGCTAGGCGTCCCCCTCGCTCCTACGAAAAGCCCTCTCCCGGCAACATCCCGACACGAACTTCGCCCGCACCAGCCTCCCCGCCCCACGCCCGCTGAGCGACAATCAATTCCGATACGCAATTACAAACAAACAATATACTTACGTATCAAACAAATCGCCTCGACAACCTCACAACAACAGAGAGCGCGCCATGACCCTGCCCCTGGAACGCCTCCGGGAACACCCGGACTTCCTTCTTCTCGTCCGCCGCAAGCAACGCCTCACCTGGTCCCTCACTGCCACCCTGCTGCTGGCCTACTACGGCTTCGTGCTGCTGGTGGCCTTCGCCCCCGGCCTGCTGGGCCGCCCGCTCGCCGGCGGGGTGACCAGCGTCGGCATGCTCGCCGGCGTCGGCCTGATCCTGCTCTCGGTGCTGCTCACCGGCCTCTACGTGCACCAGACCAACAAGGTGCTGGACCCGCTGAACGACCGGCTCAAGCAGGAGGCCCAGGCATGAAGGCCCTGTTCCTGCTCGCCGGCCTGGCGCTGTCCGAGCCGGCCCTGGCCGCCGGCGCCGAACGCCCGCTGAACTGGCACGCCATCGGCCTGTTCCTGGCCTTCGTCCTGTCCACCCTGGCCATCACCCGCTGGGCCGCCCTGCGCACCCGCTCGGCGGCGGACTTCTACACCGCCGGCGGCGGCCTCACCGGCATGCAGAACGGCCTGGCGATCGCCGGCGACATGATCTCCGCGGCGTCCTTCCTGGGCATCTCGGCGATGATGTTCGCCAGCGGCTACGACGGCCTGCTCTACGCCCTGGGCGTGCTCGCCGGCTGGCCGATCATCCTGTTCCTGATCGCCGAGCGCCTGCGCAACCTGGGCAAGTACACCTTCGCCGACGTGGTCTCCTACCGCCTGGAGCAGGCGCCGATCCGCATCACCGCGGCCTTCGGCACGCTGATCGTGGCGCTGCTGTACCTGGTGGCGCAGATGGTCGGCGCCGGCAAGCTGATCGAACTGCTGTTCGGCCTGAGCTACCTGCAGGCGGTGCTGGTGGTGGGCGCGCTGATGGTCTGCTACGTGACCTTCGGCGGCATGCTGGCCACCACCTGGGTGCAGATCATCAAGGCCGTGCTGCTGCTCTCGGGCACCAGCTTCATGGCCTTCATGGTGCTGCGCCACTTCGGCTTCAGCAGCGAGGCGATGTTCGCCGCGGCCAGCGAAGTGCACGCCAAGGGCGTGGCGATCATGGCGCCGGGCGGCCTGTTGGCGAACCCGGTGGACGCCATCTCCCTGGCCCTGGGCATGATGTTCGGCACCGCCGGCCTGCCGCACATCCTGATGCGCTTCTTCACCGTCAGCGACGCCCGCGAGGCGCGCAAGAGCGTGTTCTACGCCACCGGCTTCATCGGCTACTTCTACCTGCTGCTGATCGCCGTAGGCTTCGGCGCCATCGTCATGGTCGGCGACGACCCGGCCTTCCGCACCGCCGAGGGCGCGCTGATCGGCGGCGGCAACATGGTCGCCGTGCACCTGGCCCAGGCCGTGGGCGGCAACCTGTTCCTCGGCTTCATCTGCGCAGTGACCTTCGCCACCATCCTCGCGGTGGTAGCGGGCCTGGCGCTGTCGGCGGCCTCGGCGGTGTCCCACGACCTCTACGCCTGCGTGCTGCGCAAGGGCCAGGCCAGCGAGGCCGAGGAAATGCGCGTGTCGCGCCTGGCCACCCTGGGCATCGGCGTGCTGGCGGTGATCCTCGGCGTGCTCTTCGAGTCGCAGAACATCGCCTTCCTCTCCGGCCTGGTGCTGGCCATCGCCGCCTCGGTGAACTTCCCGGTGCTGTTCCTCTCGATGTTCTGGCGCGGCCTGACCACCCGCGGCGCGGTGGCCGGCAGCCTGGCCGGCCTGCTGACTGCCATCGCCCTGCTGGTGCTCGGCCCGCCGGTGTGGGTGGCGGTGCTGGGCAACGCCGAAGCGGTGTTCCCCTACAGCAACCCGGCGCTGTTCTCCATGAGCGCGGCCTTCCTGGCGGCCTGGGGGTTCTCGGTGAGCGACCGCTCGGCAAGGGCGGAGGCGGAGCGTGGGCGGTACCTGGGGCAGTTCATCCGGTCGATGACGGGGATTGGGGCTGCTGTGGCCAGTCGGCATTGAGAGGTAAGGCTTGGCTTCATCGTCAAGCGGACCTCCGCTCCCTCTCCCCAGCCCTCTCCCTGAAGGGAGAGGGAGCCGTCCGGCGTGGACGAGAAGTCAAGCGTCAGCCGGGAACCGCAGGAGTACTCGGATGCTTCAGCAGGCAGAGGACAGTCCCCTCTCCCTTCAGGGAGAGGGTTAGGGAGAGGGCGCTCTCAAACCCAGCCCCCCCGACCGCCCATCACCTTCCGCCACACCCCTGTCGATCCTCCCCCACCCTGAACGACTAGCAATCGACCCCACGGGAGACCCACCTCCCCCCCTCAAACAGCAAAGGGAGCCCCACCATGAACTACATCGACGGCTTCATCGTCCCCGTCCCCACCGCCAACCGCGAGGCCTACACCGAGCTGGCCCGCAAGGCGGCGGTAGTCTTCAAGGAGTACGGCGCGCTCAGCGTGGTCGAGTGCTGGGGCGACGACGTCCCCGAAGGCAAGGCGACCTCCTTCCCCATGGCCGTGAAACGCAAGGACGACGAGGCCGTGGTGTTCTCCTGGATCACCTGGCCGTCCCGCGAGGTACGCGACGCCGGAATGAAGAAGGTCATGGAAGACCCACGCCTGAAGGACAACTTCCAGTCCATGCCCTTCGACGGCCAGCGCATGATCTTCGGCGGCTTCCAGGTGATCGTCGACGCCTGAACCGATACCGGCGCCCGCCCCGGCGGGCGCCATCGGAGACACACACTCCAACCTGAACCGAACTTTACGTATCGCTTCAACCCCTCCATTCGTCACTCCGGTATCACGCCGGAGGCGCGATCATCCGCCTGATCCAGGCCCTCCTCCATCATCACGTTCACCGCCAGATAGCCGCAAATACCAGCAACCAGTCACTACAAGCCTTCCACTGGCGCCCAACGCTCCCCCCCGCCTACCCCCAAAGCGATACAAAAAACACATACGACACACTATTTAGTGTTAGACATTGCTTTCTGTATCATTTAAAAATAACGCCATGGCCAAGGCCTCCCCCACAACAGAACAAAGGCTGGAGACACAGCATGTACGCACAACTGGTCGAGACTGGCGTCAAACGCGTCAAGTCGCTCGAGGACATGTCCCCCGAGGAGCGTGCCTTCCAGGAGAAGATCGACGCCGAGATCAAGATCGAGGCGAAGAACTGGATGCCCGACGCCTACCGCCAGACCCTGATCCGGCAGATCTCCCAGCACGCCCACTCGGAAATCGTCGGCATGCTGCCGGAGGGCAACTGGGTCACCCGCGCGCCGACGCTCAAGCGCAAGCTGCAACTGATGGCGAAGATCCAGGACGAAGCCGGCCACGGCCTGTACCTGTACAGCGCCATGGAAACCCTCGGCGCCGACCGCGACGAGGAAGTCGCCAAGCTGCACTCCGGCCGCGCCAAGTACTCCAGCATCTTCAACTACCCGACGCTGAACTGGGCCGACATGGGCGCGGTGGGCTGGCTGGTGGACGGCGCCGCCATCGTCAACCAGGTGGTGCTGCAGCGCACCTCCTACGGCCCCTATTCGCGCGCGATGATCCGCATCTGCAAGGAAGAGAGCTTCCACCAGCGCCAGGGCTACGAAATCCTCCTGACCATGATGCGCCACGGCACCCAGGCGCAGAAGGACATGGTCCAGGACGCCATCGACCGCCTCTGGTGGCCGGCGCTGATGATGTTCGGCCCCAGCGACGAGCACTCGCCTAACAGCGCCCAGTCCATGGCCTGGAAGATCAAGCGGCAAAGCAACGACGAGCTGCGCCAGCGCTTCATCGACCAGACCGTGCCGCAGCTGGAACTGCTCGGCTGCACCGCCCCCGACCCGCACCTGAAGTGGAACGAGGAACGCGGCCACTACGACTTCGGCGAAATCCAGTGGGAAGAATTCTACGAAGTGCTCAAGGGCAACGGCCCGTGCAACGCCGAGCGCATCGCCACCCGCCGCAACGCCATCGAGAGCGGCGCCTGGGTCCGCGAGGCCGCGGTCGCCCATGCCCGTAAAAAACAACAACGCAAATGCGACGCCGCCTGAGCCGCGAGGAGATAACCGCCATGAGTGAATGGACCCTTTTCGAAGTCTTCGTGCGCAGCAAGCACGGCCTGAACCACAAGCATGTCGGCAGCGTTCACGCCGCCGACGCCGCGATGGCCATCGAGAACGCCCGCGAGCTGTACACCCGCCGCAACGAAGGCGTGAGCCTCTGGGTGGTGCCCTCGGCGCTGATCACCGCCTCCTCGCCCGACGAGAAGGACCCGCTGTTCGACCCGGCGCAGGACAAGGTCTACCGCCACGCCAGCTTCTACGAGCTGCCGCCCGAAGTCGGCCACATGTGAGATCGCGTGCATGAACCCGCATAACGACAAGATCGAATACCTGCTGCGCCTCGCCGACAGCGCCCTGATCCAGGGCCAGCGCCTGTGCGAATGGTGCGGCCGCGCCCCGGCCCTGGAAGAAGAGCTGGCGCTGATGAACGTCGGCCTCGACCTGGTCGGCCAGGCGCGCAACTGGTACGAGTACGCCGCCGAGCTGCTGGACGACGGCCGCGACGCCGACCAGCTGGCCTTCCGCCGCGACGAGCGCGCCTTCCGCAACCTGCTGCTGGTCGAGCAGCCCAACGGCGACTTCGCCGTGACCATGGCCAAGCAGTTCCTCTACGACGCCTGGCACTTCCACGTGCTGCGCCAGTTGAGCGACTCCAGCGACGCGCGCATCGCCGCCATCGCCGCCAAGGGCCTGAAGGAAGTCACCTACCACCTGCGCCGCTCCGGCGAGTGGATCGAGCGCCTGGGCGACGGCACCGAGGAAAGCCACGCGCGCATGCTCGCGGCCATCCCGCAGGTGTGGCGCTTCACTGTCGAGCTGACCAACGCCGATGACATCGAGCAGCGCCTGTTCGCCGAAGGCGTGGCGCCCAACCCGGAAGAACTGGCCGCCGCCTGGCGCGCCAAGGTCGCCGACATCTTCGCCAGCGCCACCCTGCCGCTGCCCGAGCCCGCCGTGCACTTCTACCTCAGCGGCCGCCGCGGCCTGCACAGCGAGCACCTGGGCATCCTCCTGGCCGAGATGCAGTTCCTCCAGCGGGCCTACCCCGATGCGACCTGGTGAGCTGATCGCCAGCGACCGCGGCGCGCGCCCGGGCTCCGCCGACGACCTCAGCCGCGCCTGGCACGTGCTGGGCCAGGTGATGGACCCGGAGGTGCCGGTGGTCAGCGTGGTCGACCTGGGCATCGTCCGCGGCCTGGACTGGCACGGCGGGCACCTGCACGTGGTGGTCACCCCCACCTACTCCGGCTGCCCGGCCACCGAGGTCATCGAGCAGGACATCCAGCAGGCCCTGGAACACGCCGGCTTCGCCGCGCCGCAACTGGAGCGCCGCCTGGACCCGGCCTGGACCACCGACTGGATCAGCGACGCCGGCCGCCAGGCGCTGCGCGAATACGGCATCGCCCCGCCGGCCGGCAGCACCAGCAAGCGCAGCCTGCTCGGCGAGACCCCGGAAGTGCGCTGCCCGCAGTGCGGCAGCCTGCACACCGAGCAGCTCAGCCAGTTCGGCTCCACGGCCTGCAAGGCGCTGTACCGCTGCCTCGATTGCCGCGAACCGTTCGACTATTTCAAGTGCATCTAGGGAGGACGAAGACAAACTGCTGCGCTCGGCCATGCGTCGTTGGAAACGCCTTCGGAATGCTCATTCACACACGTGAACTGCGCTTCCAAAGCCGCTTCCGCCTAGCCTGACCGTCGCTCGCGACGTTTGTATTCGCCCTCCATGCGGCAAAGCCGCCGGAGAAGAACAATGAGCAAATTCCACAGCCTGAAGATCCGCGAAGTGCGCCCGGAGACCCGCGACGCCGTGTCCATCGCCTTCGACGTCCCCCAGGACCTGCAGGACAGCTTCCGCTTCGAGCAGGGCCAGCACCTGGTGGTGCGCGCCCAGCTGGACGGCGAGGAAGTGCGCCGCTCCTACTCCATCTGCAGCGGCGTCAACGACGGCGAGCTGCGCGTGGCCATCAAGCGCGTGCCCGGCGGGCGCTTCTCGGCCTACGCCAACGAGGCGCTGAAGGCCGGCGCCAGCCTGGAAGTGATGCCGCCGGCCGGCCACTTCAACGTGCAACTGGATGCGGCGCGCCACGGCAACTACCTGGCGGTGGCCGCCGGCAGCGGCATCACGCCTATCCTGTCGATCGTCAAGACCACCCTGGAAGCCGAGCCGCACAGCCGCGTCACCGTGCTCTATGGCAACCGCTCCAGCAACGCCGCGATGTTCCGCGAGCAGTTGGAAGACCTGAAGAACCGCTACCTGCAGCGCCTCAACCTGATCTTCGTGTTCAGCCGCGAGCAGCAGGACGTGGACCTGTACAACGGCCGCATCGACGCCGACAAGTGCGGCCAGTTGTTCAGCCGCTGGCTGGACGTGAAGCACCTCGACGCCGCCTTCATCTGCGGCCCGCAGGCGATGACCGAGACCGTGCGCGACCAGCTCAGGGCCAACGGCATGACGGCCGAGCGCATCCACTTCGAGCTGTTCGCCGCCGCCGGCAGCGAGAGCAGGCGCGAAGCCCGCCAGGCCGCCGCCGCGAGCGACAGCGGCAAGAGCCAGGTCACGGTGATCAGCGACGGCCGCGAACTGTCCTTCGAACTGGCGCGCAACAGCGTCAGCGTGCTCGACGCCGGCAACGCCCAGGGCGCCGAACTGCCCTACTCCTGCAAGGCCGGCGTGTGCTCGACCTGCAAGTGCAAGGTGATCGAAGGCGAGGTGGAAATGGACAGCAACTTCGCCCTGGAAGACTACGAAGTGGCGGCCGGCTACGTGCTCAGCTGCCAGGCCTTCCCGCTGAGCGACAAGGTGGTCCTCGACTTCGACCAGCTCTGACTGCTCTTCGTAGGCCACGATGATGGGTATCGCTTCGCTCAACCCATCCTACGCGGTCTCCATGTAGGAGCGCGCCCTGCGCGCGAATCGCGGGCAGGGCCCGCTCCTACAAAGAGCCAGGTTTCACCGCCCCGGGCCCAAAAGGCCCCTGGCGTCCCTGACCCGGCGGCCTTTCCCCGCCACCGTTCCAACGCGCCGCCGCAGCCCACCCGGCTACGGCGGTCACCGGCCGCGGCCGGAACCCTTGCGTACCTTTTGGAGGATAGAGTGATGGCCCAAGAGCCCACCCTGCAGAGTTTCATCGGCGGCCGCTGGATCGGCCAGCACGGCGCCCAGGCGCTGCGTAGCGCACTGAACGGCCAGCTCGTGGCACGCACCCACGAAGAGGCCCCGGACTTCGCCGAAGCCGTGGCCCACGCCCGCCAGAGCGGCCTGACCGCGCTCCTGGCCATGGACTTCCAGCAGCGCGCCCAGCGCCTCAAGGCCCTGGCCCTGTACCTGACCGAGCGCAAGGAACAGCTCTACGAGATTTCCCGCCACACCGGCGCCACCCGCGCCGACAGCTGGATCGACATCGAGGGCGGCGCCGGCACCCTGTTCGCCTACGCCGGCGTCGGCGGCCGCGAGCTGCCTTCGGGCAACGTGGTCCACGAAGGCCCGGCGATCCCCCTGGGCAAGACCGGCAAGTTCGCCGGCAGCCACATCCTGGTGCCGCGCGGCGGCATCGCCGTGCACATCAACGCCTTCAACTTCCCGATCTGGGGCATGCTGGAAAAGTTCGCGCCCAGCTTCCTGGCCGGCATGCCCTGCATCGTCAAGCCGGCCACCGCCACCAGCTACGTGACCGAAGCGGCCGTGCGCCTGATGCACGAATCCGGCCTGTTGCCGGCCGGCAGCCTGCAACTGATCATCGGCGGCACCGGCGACCTGCTCGACCGCCTGCAGGGCCAGGACATCGTCACCTTCACCGGCTCCGCCGACACCGCGGCCAAGCTGCGGGTGAACCCCAACCTGATCCGCAACTCGGTGCCCTTCAACGCCGAGGCCGACTCGCTGAACTGCGCCATCCTGGCCCCGGACGTCACCCCGGACGACGAAGAATTCGACCTCTTCGTCAAGGAAGTGGCCCGCGAGATGACCGCCAAGGCCGGGCAGAAATGCACCGCCATCCGCCGCGCCATCGTCCCCGCCAGACATGTCGACGCCGTAGCCGAGCGCCTGCGCGAGCGCCTGGCCAAAGTCGTGGTCGGCGACCCGTCGGTGGAAGGCGTGAAGATGGGCGCCCTCGCCTCCCACGCCCAGCAGGCCGACGTGGCCGAGCGCGTGGAAGCGCTGCTGAAATCCAGCGAGCTGGTCTTCGGCGCGAAGGACGGCTTCGCCCCTCGCGGCGAAGGTGTCAGCGAAGGCGCGTTCTTCGCCCCGACCCTGCTGCGCAGCCGCGACCCGCACGCCGAAGGCGGCGCCCACGACATCGAGGCCTTCGGCCCGGTCAGCACCCTGATGGCCTACGACGAGCTCGACGAAGCCATTGCCCTGGCCGCGCGCGGCAAGGGCAGCCTGGTGGCCAGCCTGATCACCCGCGATCCGCAGGTCGCGGCCAAGGTGGTCCCGGTGATGGGCGCCCTGCACGGCCGCCTGCACATCCTCGACCGCGAGTCGGCGGCCGAATCCACCGGCCACGGCTCGCCGCTGCCGGTGCTCAAGCACGGCGGCCCGGGCCGCGCCGGCGGCGGCGAAGAGCTGGGCGGCGTGCGCGCGGTCAAGCACTACCTGCAGCGCACCGCGGTACAGGGCTCGCCGACCATGCTGATGGCGGTCACCGGCGAATACGTGCGCGGCGCCAAGGTCTACGAGACCGACGTGCACCCGTTCCGCCGCTACTTCGACGAGCTGAAGATCGGCGAATCGCTGCTGACCCACCGGCGCACCGTCACTGAGGCCGACCTGGTCAACTTCGGCTGCCTGTCGGGCGACCACTTCTACATGCACTTCGACGAGCTGGCGGCCAAGGACTCGCAGTTCGGCAAGCGCATCGCCCACGGCTACTTCGTGCTCTCGGCGGCCGCCGGCCTGTTCGTCTCCCCCGGCGTCGGCCCGGTGCTGGCCAACTACGGCCTGGACACCCTGCGCTTCATCAACCCGGTGGGCATCGGCGACACCATCCAGGCCCGCCTGACCTGCAAGCGCAAGATCGACCAGGGCAAGAAGAGCCCCAAGGGCGAACCGCAAGGCGTGGTCGCCTGGGACGTGGAAGTCACCAACCAGCTCGGCGAGCTGGTGGCCAGCTACGACATTCTGACGTTGGTGCTCAAGCGCGGCTGATTTTCGCCAACTCCGGTGTCACCCTCGACCGGCCCCAGGGCCGGTCTTTTTTCGCGTTCGTGCAGAGCCCCCTCACCCCAGCCCTCTCCCGGGGGGAGAGGGAGCCGTCCGGAGTAAATGGGGAGTTCAGGGTCATCCCGATCGGATGTTTCAGCGTAGGGCGGATAGAGTCCGCTTGTGGTGGTCAGTTCCAGGAAGCACGGCTTTTCGTAGGATGGCGTTGAGCGGAGCGATACCCATCACCCCGGCAGCATGGGTCGCCAAGGCTCAACCCATCCAACGAAAAGCCAAACGCCAAAACTACGGCCGCCGCGGCGCCTGCCGCTCAGCTACCGCCCGCTGGGTCCTCAGGGTATCCAACGGCGCATCGACGACAAAGCTATCCGCCAACCAGGACGGCACACTCCCGCCAGGCTCCGCACGCATCTGGTAAGTCACCCGCGTCCGCCCATCCCCCAACGGCGTCAGGCTCCAGATACCGCTCAACTCCCGCACGCGAATCTGCCCCGGCACCACCGGCAGGTAGTCCGGCAACGCACGAATGTCGCGCAGCAGGCCACCGTCGGCAGTGCGCCGGGTAGTCACCAGCAACACCATGTCGCGCGGCTGTACCGGCCAGGGCAGCTGGGTGCTCATGTACAGCCACACGTCGTCGCCGCTGGCCTTCAGCAGGCGCAGCTCGGCGCAGGCGTACAGCCATTTGCAGGCCACCCGCAGGTTTTCCTGCAGGTCGGCCAGAGTGCCCACGTCGGCGCGCATGTCGGCCACGCCGCGGTAGCTCTGGTAGCGCGAGCCGGGCACCGCGGTCAGGTAGACGCGGATGCCGTCCTCGTCACGGGCCAGGCGCCAGTGTTCCCCGGGCGCCGCCTGCAACGACGCAGCGCTGGCGGCCAGCAGCAACCCCGCCAGCCAGGCCGTCACGCCCCACCCCCGCCTCCCAGGTGCTGCAGCACTGCTGTCCGGCACGCCTCATGCTATTAACAGCTGCCCCTGACGCAGGTTGATCTCGCGCATTCGCTCTTGCCGTCGTCGGTAACGTTCAGCCTC
>NZ_JWMC01000104.1:0-29253 GCF_000812405.1 Pseudomonas sp. PI1 | reverse complement strand
GGTTCGACCAGGGCGCGGTAGCGGGTGCGACGGAAGCCGGTGGTGCCTTGCTCGAAGCGGCTGACCTGGCCATGGACATGGCGTACCGGTTGCTCGCCGTGCCAGAGGATGAAGTGGGCGGGGGCGTCGAGGACCTTGGCGAAGTCGATGGCCGGGTCGCGGCTGGCCAGCTCCAGCGCCAGTTGGTAGCTCTCGCTGAGGCCCTCGTCGAGAGTGAATTCGATGACCTCGAATTCGGTTTCGCCCACGAAGAAAGTGAAGCGCAGATCGGATTGGCTGGGCACGGCAGGCATCCTAGGCTCACGAGGAAAAGAGCCAATCTACCGTGGTTGCCACTGGTGAAATGCCAGGTATTTCCCTGGAGCTTGCAAGATGTTTCTTTAGGCCCCCATAAACATGCCCTAAACAGGCTCTCAGGCAACCGCTACTACGCAGCGCTCAGAGGATGCCGGACGGGCTTTCCAGCAGCGCGCGCACCGGGGCGAAGGAGCGCCGGTGGATGGGCGTCGGGCCCAGGCGCTTGAGGGCTTCCAGGTGCACCGGGGTCGGGTAGCCCTTGTGCCCGCCGATGCCGTAGCCCGGGTAGAGGGCTTCCATTTCCTGCATCTCGCGGTCGCGGGAGACCTTGGCCAGGATGGAGGCGGCGGCGATGGCCGGCACCTTGGCATCGCCCTGCACCACCGGGGCCGCCGGCACCCTGAGTTTCGGGCAGCGGTTGCCGTCGATCAGCGCCAGTTTCGGGGTGACGCTCAGGCCCTCCACCGCGCGCTGCATGGCCAGCATGGTGGCGTGGAGGATGTTCAACTGGTCGATCTCCTCGACCTCGGCGCGGGCGATGAACCAGGCCAGGGCCTTCTCGCGGATCTCGTCGAACAGCGCCTCGCGACGCGCCTCGCTGAGCTTCTTCGAGTCGTTCAGGCCGATGATCGGCCGCGCCGGGTCGAGGATCACCGCGGCGGTGACCACCGGGCCGCAGAGCGGGCCGCGGCCCACCTCGTCGACCCCGGCCACCAGTTCCTCGACCAGGTCGAAATCCAGGCCCATCTGCATCAGCGTTTCTCCACCAGGGCGAGCACCGCCTCGGCGGCCTGCGCGGACGCATCCTGGCGCAGGGCGCGGTGGATGGCGTCGAAGGATTCGGTCTGCGCGCTGCCGTCGTCCAGCAGCGGCAACAGGTGTTGCGCCAGGGCCTCGGGGGTCGCCGCGTCCTGGATCAGCTCGGGGGCCAGCAGGCGTCCGGCGAGCAGGTTCGGCAGCGAGATGTAGGGGCTCTTCACCAGGCGCTTGAGGATGGCATAGGTCAGCGGCGCGACCTTGTAGGCCACGACCATCGGCCGCTTGTACAGCAGCGCTTCGAGGGTCGCGGTGCCGGAGGCGATCAGCACCGCGTCACAGGCGGCCAGGGCTTCGTGGGACTGGCCGTCGAGCAGTTGCAGCGGCAGTTGGCGGCCCTGCAGCATCTGCTCCAGCTGCGCGCGCCGCTCGGGGCTGGCGCAGGGCAGCACGAAGCGCAGGCCCGGGCGCTGCTGCAGCAGGCGTTCGGCGGTATCCAGGAACAGCGCGCCGAGCTTGCCCACCTCGCCGCCGCGGCTGCCCGGCAGCAGCGCCACCACCTGGGCGTCGGCCGGCAGGCCGAGCTGCGCGCGCGCGGCGGCGCGGTCGGCCTCCAGGGGGATGGTGTTGGCCAGCGGATGGCCGACGAAGCGCACCGGCACGCCGTGCTCTTCGTAGAACTTCGCCTCGAAGGGGAACAGCGCCAGCATCAGGTCGCAGGCCTGCTTGATCTTCAGCACGCGCTTCTGCCGCCAGGCCCAGACCGAGGGGCTGACGTAGTGCACGGTGCGGATGCCGGCGCGGCGCAGCTGCAGCTCCAGCCCGAGGTTGAAGTCCGGCGCGTCGATGCCGATGAAGACGTCGGGGCGCGCGAGTATCAGGTTGCGGACCAGGTCCTTGCGCCGGCGCAGCAGCTCGCGCAGGCGGCCGAGGACCTCGACCAGGCCCATGACCGCCAGGCGCTCCATGGGGAATTCCGAGACCAGGCCCTGGGCCTGCATGCGCGCACCACCCACGCCGATGAACTCGACCTCGGGGTGGCGTTCGCGCAGGGCCTGCATCAGGCCGGCGCCGAGGATGTCCCCCGAGGCCTCGCCCGCCACCAGGGCGACGCGCAGCTTGCCGGTGCCCGCAGCCATGGTCAGCGGGTGATGCCGCGGGTGGCGCTCTGGATGGAGTCGCAGAACACCGCGACTTCCGGGAACTGCGCGGCGGATTCGGCCAGCTCGGCGAGCGCCTCTTCCACTGTCAGGCCCTGGCGGTACACCACCTTGTAGGCCCGGCGCAGGGCGTGGATGGCCTCGGCGCTGAAGCCGCGGCGGCGCATGCCCTCGAAGTTCATGCTGCGCGCCTCGGCTGGGTTGCCGAAGACGGTCACGTAGGCCGGCACGTCCTTGCCGATGGCGGTGCCCATGCCGGAGAAGCTGTGGGCGCCGATGCGGCAGAACTGGTGCACCAGGGTGTAGCCGGAGAGGATCGCCCAGTCGTCCACGTGCACGTGGCCGGCCAGCGCGGTGTTGTTGACCAGGATGCAGTGGTTGCCGATCACGCTGTCATGGCCGACGTGGACGTAGGCCATGAACAGGTTGTGGTCGCCGATGGTGGTTTCCGAGCGGTCCTGGATGGTGCCGCGGTGGATGGTCACACCCTCGCGGATCACGTTGTGGTCGCCGATCACCAGGCGAGTCGGCTCGCCCTTGTACTTCAGGTCGGGAGTGTCCTCGCCGACGCTGGAGAACTGGAAAATCCGGTTGTGTCTGCCGATCTTCGTGGGGCCCTTGAGCACCACGTGCGGACCGATCACCGTACCTTCGCCGATTTCCACATCCGGCCCGACGATGGACCAGGGGCCCACCTCTACGTCGTCGGCCAGCTTTGCCCGCGGATCGATGATGGCGCGAGGATCGATCAAACTCATAGTTTGCGTTCCGCACAGATGATTTCGGCCGAGCACACCGGCTTGTCATCGACGGTGGCGTGGCAGTCGAACTTCCAGATGCCGCGCTTCACGCTGATGAACTGGGCATGCAGGTTCAACTGGTCGCCCGGCAGCACCGGCTGGCGGAAGCGCAGCTTGTCGGAGCCGACGAAGTAGTACAGGGTGCCGTCGGCCGGCTTCACGTCGAGCATCTTGAAGCCGAGGATGCCGGCCGCCTGGGCCATGGCCTCGATGATCAGCACGCCGGGCATGATCGGGTGCTGCGGGAAGTGGCCATTGAAGAACGGCTCGTTGATGCTGACATTCTTGTAGGCGCGAATGCGCTTGCCTTCGATGTCCAGCTCTACCACCCGGTCCACCAGCAGGAAGGGGTAGCGATGAGGCAGGTATTCGCGAATCTCGTTGATGTCCATCATGTTCAGGGGAGCCTGTTCAGAAAAGGGAAACGCCAAAAAATGCGTGACTCACGCATCAGATGGAGTGTCTCCGCTCGGGGTCACGGCGGCCAGGCGCTTTTCCAGCTGTTGCAGACGACGGGCCATGTCGTCCAACTGGCGAATACGGGCAGCGCTCTTCTTCCATTCAGCGGCGGGCTGCATGGCCGTGCCGGATGAGTAGGCGCCCGGCTCGGTGATCGAGCGGGTGACCATGGTCATGCCGGTGACGAAGACGTTGTCGCAGATCTCGATGTGCCCGACCAGGCCGACGCCGCCGGCGAGCATGCAATGCCTGCCGATCTTGGCGCTGCCGGAAATCCCGCAGCAGCCGGCCATGGCGGTGTGATCGCCGATCTGCACGTTGTGCGCGATCATGATCTGGTTGTCCAGCTTGACGCCGTTGCCAACCAGGGTATCGGACAGCGCACCACGGTCGATGGTGGTGTTGGCGCCGATCTCGACGTCGTCGCCGATGGTGACGCCGCCGATCTGCGCGATCTTCTGCCAGGCGCCCTGCTGCTTGGCGAAGCCGAAGCCTTCGCCGCCGAGCACGGCGCCGGACTGGATCACCACGCGCTTGCCGATGCGCACGTCGTGGTAGAGGGTCACGCGCGGGGCCAGCCAGCCGCCGTCACCGATCACGCTGCGCGCACCGACGAAGCAGTGGGCGCCGAGGGTGACGCCGGCGCCGATCTGCGCGCCGGCCTCGATCACCACGTAGGGGCCGATGCTGGCCGTGGGATCGACGCTGGCGCTGGCATCGACCACCGCGGTGGGATGGATGCCGGCGGGCGCCCTGGGCTTGGGATCGAACTGGTGCGACAGCCCGGCGTAGGCCAGGTAGGGGTCGGGCACCACCAGCGCGTTGCCGGTGAAGCCTTCGGCGTCGGCGGCGGTGAGCAGCACCGCGCCGGCCCGGCTGTCGGCCAGGAACTTGCGGTACTGCGGGTTGGCCAGGAAGCTCAGTTGCTCCGGGCCGGCATCCTGCAGGGTGGCCAGGCCGTGGATGACCACGGCCGGGTCGCCACGCAGCTCCGCCTGGAGCTGAGCGGCCAGTTCGGCGAGGGTATGGGACCGCGGGCTCATCATCAGCGCAGCTGGTTCATCCGCTCGATGACCTGGCGGGTGATGTCGTACTGGGGTTTGACGTCGACCACCGCGCCGCGCTCGACCACCAGGTCGTAGCCGCCCTTCTTGATGGTTTCCTCGACGGCCTGGTCCAGCTTCGGCTTGAGCTTCTTGAGCATTTCGCGGTCGGCGGAGGCCTTGGCTTCGTTCAGCTCCTTGGACTGGAACTGGAAGTCGCGGGCCTTCTGCTTGAAGTCGTCCTCGGCCTTGTCGCGCTCGGACTTGGACAGCTTGCTGCCGCCATTGACCAGCTTGTCCTGCAGGGCCTTGGCGTCGCTTTCCAGGGCGCGCAGCTTGCTCAGCTGCGGGCCGAATTTCTTCTCGGCATCGACGGCGTACTGCTTGGCCGCATCGGACTCGAGGAGCGCCATCTGGTAGTTGAGCACCGCGATCTTCATGTCGGCGAACGCGGGGCTCGCCATCAGGGCGGCGGTGATCAGGACGAACTGGGTCAACTTACGCACATTGCACTCCTGCACAAAGCTAGGTTGTCTATACAACAAGATGGCGAATCAGAAGGTCTGCCCCAGGGAGAACTGGAAGATCTGGGTTTCCGCGTTGTCCGGCTTCTTGATCGGGGTACCGAGGCTGAAGCTCAGCGGGCCGAGCGCGGTGATCCAGGTCAGACCGACACCCACGGACATGGCCATGTCGTTCAGCTTGATACCGTCGCAACCCTGGGTGGTGGACAGCGGGCAGTCCGAGTCGAACACGTTGCCCACGTCCCAGAACAGTACGGTACGCAGCTGGCTCTGGTCCTTGACGAAGGGCAGCGGGAACAGCAGTTCGGCGCCGCCGGTGATCATCACGTTACCACCGAAGGCCTGCGGGTCCTGGTCCGGGTCGGTGTAGCGGCCCTTGCCGTCGGGCCCGGATACCACGGCGCCAGTGGCCGGGTCAACGACACGGCTCGGCGTACTGCGCGGGCCGAGGGAGCTGTCCTTGAAGCCACGCACCGAGTTGAAGCCGCCGGCGTAGTAGTTCTCGTAGAACGGCAGGCGCTCGGTGGAGCCGTAGCCGTCGCCGTAGCCCAGCTCGGTGTGGAAGCGCATGGTGTAGGTGTCGGACAGCGGCGCGAAGATCTGGCCGCGGTAGTCCAGCTTGTAGAACGACAGGTCGCTGCCGGGGATGGTCGATTCCAGCACCAGGCTTTGCGAGTGGCCGCGGGTGGCCAGCACGCCCTTGTTCAGGGTGGACTCGGACCAGCCGATGGAGGCCTTGAAGTTGGTGAAGTTGTCGCCTTCCTTCTCGAGGAAGTCGAAGATCTCGTCGACGGTGTAGGCGCCGGTGTCGATGGTGTCGCGCTGCACGGTCAGGCCGTAGGTCAGGCGCGAGGTCTCGCTGATCGGGTAGCCGATGCTGACGCCGGCGCCGAGGCTGTTCACCGAGTAGTCGGAGACGTCGACGTCGAGCTTGTCGTAGTCGGTCTTGCGGTAGAAGGCGTTGTAGCCCAGGCTCACGCCGTCGACGGTCCAGTAGGGGTCGACGAAGCCGAAGTTGTAGCGGGTCTGGTAGTCGGACTTGGTCAGGCCGATGCTGACCTTGTTGCCGGTACCCAGGAAGTTGTTCTGGCTGATCGAGCCGCCGAGGATCAGGCCGGCATCCTGGGCGAAGCCGATGCTGGCGGTGATGGAGCCGGAAGGCTGCTCTTCCACGCTGTAGTTGACGTCCACCTGGTCGTCGGTGCCCGGAACGGCCGGGGTCTCGACGTTGACCGTCTTGAAGTAGCCCAGGCGCTCCAGGCGCTGCTTGGACTGGTCGATCAGGTAGGTGCTGGCCCAGCCGCCCTCCATCTGGCGCATCTCGCGGCGCAGCACCTGGTCTTCGGTCTTGGTGTTGCCGCGGAAGTTGATGCGGTTGACGTAGGCGCGCTTGCCCGGGTCGACCACGTAGGTGATGGACACGGTCTTGTCGTCGTCATGGGCTTCCGGCACGCCGTTGACGTTGGCGAAGGTGTAGCCCTCGTTGCCCAGGCGGCGGGTGATCAGGTCGGAGGTGGAGGTCATCACCTTGCGCGAGAACACCTGGCCCGGCTCGACCAGCATCAGCTTCTTGATTTCCTCTTCCGGCACCTTGAGGTCGCCGGTCAGCTTCACGTCGCGGACCTTGTACTTCTCACCCTCGTTGATGTTGACGGTGATGTAGACGTGCTTCTTGTCCGGGGTGATGGACACCTGGGTGGAAGCGATGTCCATGTGGATGTAGCCGCGGTCCAGGTAGTAGGAGCGCAGGCGTTCCAGGTCGCCGGAGAGCTTCTCGCGGGAATACTTGTCGTCGTTCTTGAAGAAGGACAGCCAGTTGGTGGTCTTCAGCTCGAACAGGCCGGTCAGGTCCTCGTCGGAGAACACCGTGTTGCCCACCACGTTGACATGGGCGATGGCCGCGACCGTGCCTTCGTTGACGGTGATCTTCAGCGCCACGCGGTTGCGCGGCTGCGGAGTGACCTGGGTCTCGATGTTGGCCGAGTAGCGGCCCTGGGCCACGTACTGGCGCTGCAGCTCGTTGCGCACGCCTTCGAGGGTGGCGCGCTGGAAGATTTCGCCTTCGGCCAGGCCGGACTGCTTGAGGCCCTTCATCAGGTCTTCGGTGCTGATGGCCTTGTTGCCTTCGATCTCGATGCTGGAGATGGACGGGCGCTCGACCACGTCGATGACCAGTACGTTGCCATCGCGGCCGAGGTGGATATCCTGGAAGAAGCCGGTCTTGAACAGCGAGCGGGTCGCCTCGACCAGACGGCGGTCATCGATCTGGTCGCCGACGTTCAGCGGCAGGGCGGCGAACACGCTACCCGCGGATACGCGCTGCAGGCCGTTGACGCGGATGTCGGAAACTGTGAAGGACTCTGCGTGAACCTGGGCGATCATCAACGCGGAAAGAGCCGCGGGTAACAGAAAGCGTTTCATGGAGTCCTTTTTTTTCCAACTGACAAATAAAGAATCTGCCGCGTGAGGCGGCAGATCCGAAACCCAATGGCAGCTACAGTCGACTCAGATCGTTGACCAGGGCCAGCAACATGACCCCAACGACCAGGCTGATGCCGATCTGCATCCCCCAAGCCTGGACCCGCTCTGACAATGGGCGGCCACGCACCCACTCGACCAGGTAGAACAACAGATGCCCGCCATCGAGGACGGGTATCGGCAACAGGTTGAGAACCCCCAAACTTATGCTCAGATAGGCGAGGAAATGCAGAAAATCCCCTACGCCGGACTGGGCCGAAGCGCCCGCCACTTTAGCAATGGTTATCGGCCCGCTCAAGTTTTTTACCGAGAGCTGGCCCAGCACCATTTTCTTTAGAGAATCCAGGGTTAGCAGACTCATCGACCAGGTTCGGGAGAGCGCTTCGCCCACCGCGGCGACCGGACCGAAGCTGACTTCGCGGAGCATTTCCGCCGGCCACTGGCCACCGGCCACACCGGCCCCCAGGTAACCGGCACGGGCCTTGCCCTCGCCTTTCGCCGCCAGTTTCAGGGTCAGCTCGCGTTCCTGGCCGTCGCGCAGCAGGGCGATGCTCACCGACTGGTCCGGACGGGCACGCACCTTGTCGACCACCTGCTGCCAGTCGTCCACCGCCTGGCCGTCCACCCGCAGCAGACGGTCGCCGACGGCCAGCCCCGCGGCCTTGCCGGGGCCCTGCGGGTCCAGCTCGGCGATCACCGGCGGCATGGCCGGGCGCCACGGCTGGATGCCCAGGCCGCCGATGGGGTCGGGATTGTCCGCGTTCTTCAGCCAGGCCTTGATCGGCAACTGGTGCAGGCTCTGCGCCGAGGAGCCCGGCTCGCGCACGCTGACGCTCAGCTCGCCGGTCTCGCCCAGGCGCCGCACCAGGCGCAGGTTGACCGCCGCCCAGCCGTCCACAGGCTCGCCGTCCACCGCCAGCACTTCCTGGCCGGTGGCCAGGCCGCCCAGCGCCGCCGGGCTGTCGGGCACGATGGAGCCGATGACCGGGCGCACCTGCTGGGTGCCCAGCATGGCGAGGATCCAGAAGAACAGGATGGCCAGCAGGAAGTTGGCCACAGGGCCCGCCGCGACTATGGCGATGCGCTGGAATACCGTCTTGCGGTTGAAGGCCTGGTCGAGCTGGTCGAGAGGCACCTCGCCCTCGCGCTCGTCGAGCATCTTCACGTAGCCGCCCAGGGGAATGGCGGCCACCACGAATTCGGTGCCGTGGCGGTCGTGCCAGCGCACCAGGGGCGTGCCGAAGCCCACCGAGAAGCGCAGCACCCTGACCCCACAGCGGCGCGCCACCCAGAAGTGACCGAACTCGTGGAATGTCACCAGGACGCCAAGGGCGATGATCAGCCCGACGACCATGTAAAGTGCGCTCATCTCTACCTCCAGGGCTCAGGGCCTAGCGACCACGCCCATGCAACCAGGCCTGCGCGGCCTCGCGCGCACGGCGGTCGGCCTCCAGCACCACGTCGAGGCTTTCGACCGGCGTGGCAGCCTCGCGGTTCAGCACCTCGTCGATGATAACCGCGATCTCGGTGAAACGGATGCGCCGTTCGAGGAATGCGGCCACCGCCACCTCGTTGGCGGCATTGAGCATCGCCGGCGCGCTGCCGCCCGCCTCGGCCGCCTGGCGCGCCAGGCGCAGGCAGGGGAAGCGCTGTTCGTCGGGGGCCTGGAAGTCCAGGCGGGCGATGCCGAACAGGTCCAGCGGCGACACCCCGGAGTCGATGCGCTCGGGCCAGGCCAGGGCGTGGGCGATGGGTGTGCGCATGTCGGGGTTGCCCAACTGGGCCAGCACCGAGCCATCCACGTAGTCGACCAGGGAATGGATCACGCTCTGCGGGTGGATCACCACCTCCACCTTCGACGGCGGGGCATCGAACAGCCAGCAGGCCTCGATCAGCTCCAGGCCCTTGTTCATCATGCTGGCCGAGTCGACGGAAATCTTCCGCCCCATGGACCAGTTGGGGTGGGCACAGGCCTGCTCCGGGGAAACTTCCGACAGTTGATCCAGCGGCGTCTCGCGGAACGGACCGCCGGAGGCGGTCAGCAGGATGCGTCGCACGCCGACCTGGCCCAGGCCCCGGGCGTAGTCGCCAGGCATGCACTGGAAGATCGCATTGTGCTCGCTGTCGATCGGCAGCAGCACCGCGCCATGGGCCTGCACTTCGTGCATGAACAGAGCGCCGGACATCACCAGCGCCTCCTTGTTGGCCAGCAGCACGCGCTTGCCGGCCTGCACCGCCGCCAGGGTCGGCTTGAGGCCGGCGGCACCGACGATGGCGGCCATGACCACGTCCACTTCGGGATGGCCGGCGACCTCGCACAATCCCGGCTCACCCGCCAGCACACGGGTATCCAGGCCGGCGGCCCGCAGGGCACCCTGCAGATGGCGGGCCTGCTCGTCGCTGGCGACCACCGCGAAACGCGGCCGATGAACCAGGCACAGGGCCTCCAGCTCGGCGAGACGGGAATGCCCGGTGATGGCGAAGACGCTGTAGCGCTGCGGATGCCGCGCGAGGACGTCCAGGGTGCTCAGGCCGATGGAGCCGGTGGCCCCCAGCACGCAGACCTGCTGCGGCGCGCTCATGGCGTGCCCCAGCCGGTGGCCCAGAGCAGCACGGTGAAGACCGGGATGGCCGCGGTCAGGCTGTCGATGCGGTCGAGGACGCCGCCATGGCCCGGCAGCAGGTTGCTGCTGTCCTTCAGGCCCGACTCGCGCTTGAACATGCTCTCGGTCAGGTCGCCGACCACCGACAGCGCCACCACCACGGCTGCGCAGGGCAGCGCCAGCAGCAGTTCGCGCACCGACCAGTCACGGTAGATGGCCACCGCGAAGGTGATCGCCAGGCTCAGCGCCAGGCCGCCGTAGAAGCCTTCCCAGCTCTTGCCGGGGCTGACCCGCGGCGCCAGCTTGCGCTTGCCGAAGGCCTTGCCGGAGAAATAGGCGCCGATGTCGGCGGCCCAGACCAGCACCATGACCGCGACTATCAGCCAGTTGGCCAGTGGCCACTGCTTGAGCACCACCAACCCCTGCCAGGCCGGCAGCAGGATCAGCAGGCCGATCAGCAGGCGGCGCCAGCGGCCGCCCCAGTTGGAGGCGCTGTCCGGGTAGGTGAGCACCATCACGGTAGCCAGCAGCCACCAGAGCACCGCCAGCAACAGCACGGCCCCGGCCAGCTGCGGCAGCCAGTACAGCAGCAGCATCAGCAGCGCGACCACGCCGGCATAGCCGACGCGGGCCGGCTGCTCGTTGTAGCCGGCCAGGCGCGCCCATTCCCAGGCGCCGAGGGTCACCACCAGGCCGATGAACAGCGCGAAGGCGAGGCCATCGAGGAGGAAGAAACCACCCAGCGCGATGGGCAGCAGCACCAGCGCCGTGATGATCCGTTGTTTCAGCATGACGGGGGGGCCTCGGCCTGCACCTGCTCGCTGGTCTTGCCGAAGCGACGCTGGCGGGTGGCATAGTCGGCCAGCGCTTCGCGCATCGCCGCGCTCTTGAAGTCCGGCCAGTAGAGATCGGAGAAGTACAGCTCGGCGTAGGCCAGCTGCCACAACAGGAAGTTGCTGATGCGATGCTCGCCGCCGGTGCGGATGCACAGGTCCGGCAACGGCTGGTCGCCGGTGGTCAGGCAACCCTGGATCAGCTCGGGGGTGATGTCGTCCGGCGCCAGGTGCCCGGCCTGCACTTCGCGGGCCAGGCGCTGGGCGGCCTGGGTGATGTCCCACTGGCCGCCGTAGTTGGCCGCCACCTGCAGCAGCAGCCCCTTGTTGCCGGCGGTGAGGTTCTCCGCTTCGCGCATGGCGGCCTGCAGCTCCGCGTGGAAGCGGCTGCGATCACCGATGATGCGCAGGCGGATGCCGTTCTCGTCGAGCTTGCGCACCTCGCGGCGCAGGGCCATGAGGAACAGCTCCATGAGCGCACCGACCTCGTCGACCGGGCGCTGCCAGTTCTCGCTGGAGAAGGCGAACAGCGTCAGGACCTCGACACCGGCCTCGGCGCAGGTCTTGACCACCGCACGCACCGCGCTGACGCCGGCCTTGTGCCCGGCAACGCCGGGCAGCAGGCGCTTCTTCGCCCAGCGGTTGTTGCCGTCCATGATGATGGCCACGTGACGTGGCACCGCGGCCACCTGCTTGGTCTTGTCCATGACTGCAACCTGGCCGTCAGACAGCCATCAGATCCGTTTCCTTGGCCTCGAGGGCCTTGTCGATTTCGGCGACGAACCTGTCGGTGAGCTTCTGCACCTCGTCCCCGGCGCGACGCTCTTCGTCCTCGCTGATTTCCTTTTCCTTCTGCAGGTCCTTGAGCTGGGCCAGGGCGTCGCGGCGGATGTTGCGCACGGAGACGCGGGCCTGCTCGGCCTCGGCGCGGGCCTGCTTGGTGAAGCCCTTGCGGGTTTCCTCGGTCAGGGCCGGCATGGGGACGCGGATGGTGGTGCCGGCGGTGGCCGGGTTCAGGCCCAGGTCGGAGGTCATGATGGCCTTCTCGACCGCCTGGATCATGCTCTTGTCGAACACGTTCAGGGCCAGGGTGCGGGAATCCTCGACGGTGACGTTGGCGACCTGGCGCAGCGGGGTGTCGGAGCCGTAGTAGGACACCATGACGCTGTCCAGGATGCTCGGGTGCGCACGGCCGGTGCGGATCTTGGCGAAGGCGTGACCCAGGGCCTCCAGGGTCTTGCCCATGCGCTCCTGCGCTTCTTTCTTGATCTCGTTGATCATGTCAATCCTCCTCGATCAGGGTGCCCTCGGCACCACCAACAACAATATTCAGCAGCGCGCCCGGCTTGTTCATGTTGAACACCCGCAGCGGCATTTTCTGGTCGCGACACAGGCAGATGGCGGTCAGGTCCATCACGCCCAGCTTGCGGTCGAGCACTTCATCGTAGGTCAGGCGCTCGAACTTCTCGGCGTTCGGGTCCTTGAACGGATCGGCAGTGTACACACCATCGACCTTGGTCGCCTTCAGCACCACGTCGGCATCGATTTCGATGGCGCGCAGGCAGGCGGCCGAGTCGGTGGTGAAGAAGGGGTTGCCGGTGCCGGCGGAGAAGATCACCACTTCGCCGCTGGCGAGGTGGCGCATGGCCTTGCGGCGATCGTAGTGGTCGGTGACGCCGACCATGCTGATGGCCGACATGACGATGGCGGTGATGTTCGAGCGCTCCAGGGCGTCGCGCATGGCCAGGCCGTTCATCACGGTGGCCAGCATGCCCATGTGGTCGCCGGTGACGCGGTCCATGCCGGCCGCCGACAGGGCCGCGCCACGGAACAGGTTGCCGCCGCCGATGACCAGGCCGACCTGCACGCCGATGCCGACCAGTTGGCCGATCTCCAGGGCCATGCGGTCCAGGACCTTGGGGTCGATACCGAACTCTTCGCTGCCCATCAGGGCTTCGCCGCTCAGTTTTAGAAGAATGCGTTTATAGCGAGGTTGACGTGCGCTCAGCTGCTGAGCCATGACCTTTTTCTCCTGCGGCGATGTGGAATGCGTGGCGCCTGACCGGGCGCCTGTCGGGGAAGTCTGGCCCTACCAGGCTAGCAGCGCCGCGAACCGACGAACGGTGCGAAGCCGCGGAGACCGCCCCGAATGGTCTCCCCACTTTGACGAAGAGGCCGCACGCGCGAGCGGGCAGCCTCTTCCGGGGCGACGGTGGAAACCGTCTTATTGCTTGGATGCAGCTACTTGAGCAGCAACCTCGGCAGCGAAGTCGGCCTCGGCCTTCTCGATGCCCTCGCCCACTTCGAAACGAACGAAGGAGACGATCTCGGCGCCGGCTTTCTTGGCCAGTTCACCGACCTTGACTTCCGGATCCTTGACGAACGGCTGCTCGACCAGGCTGGCTTCGGCGAGGAACTTGTTGATACGGCCCTTGACCATGTTCTCGACGATGTTTTCCGGCTTGCCGGCGATCTTGTCGGCGTTCAGCGCCAGGAAGATTTCCTTTTCCTTGGCCACGGCGTCTTCGGAAACCTGCGACGGGTCCAGAAACTGCGGGTTGCTGGCGGCGACGTGCATGGCGATGTCACGGGCCAGTTCGGCGTTGCCGCCTTTCAGGGTGACCAGTACGCCGATGCGGTGACCGTGCAGGTAGGCGCCGACCACGTCGCCTTCGGCGCGGGCCAGACGACGGATGTTGACGTTCTCGCCGCACTTGGCGACCAGGGCCTCACGGGCGGACTCCTGCTCGGCGATCAGCGGAGCGGCGTCGCTCAGCTTCTGGGCGAAAGCCTTGTCCAGGCTGGCGGCGACGAAGTTCTTGAAGTCGTCCTGCAGGGCCAGGAAGTCGGTCTGCGAGTTGACTTCGATGATGGTGGCGGCCTTGGCGTCGTCGGCCACTTTCACCGCGATGGAACCTTCGGCGGCGATGTTGCCGGCCTTCTTGGCAGCCTTGATGGCGCCCGAAGCGCGCATGTCGTCGATGGCCTTCTCGATGTCGCCTTCGGCGGCAACCAGGGCCTTCTTGCACTCCATCATGCCCTGGCCGGTACGCTCGCGCAGTTCTTTAACCAGTGCTGCAGTGATCTCTGCCATTTGCAAATCCTCTTGAGTTGGTTCTCAAAACCAGATCGCCCGGCGGGCCGGGCGGAATTCGGGAGTGGCAAAAAGGGGGCCAGGCCCCCTTTTTGCGCACCGCTGGACGTCTGGACGTCCCGGAATCAGCCTTCGGCGGATTCGGCCGGCGCTTCTTCGACGAACTCGTCGGCACCGCCCTGGGCGTTCTGACGGCCGCGCAGTACGGCTTCGGCCATCGAACCCAGGTACAGCTGAACGGCGCGGATGGCGTCGTCGTTACCGGGGATGACGTAGTCGACGCCGTCCGGGCTGCTGTTGGTATCGACGATGCCGATGACCGGGATGCCCAGCTTGTTGGCTTCGGTGATGGCGATGCGCTCGTGGTCGACGTCGATCACGAACAGCGCGTCCGGCAGGCCGCCCATGTCCTTGATGCCGCCCAGGCTGCGATCCAGTTTTTCCAGATCACGGGTGCGCATCAGGGCTTCTTTCTTGGTCAGCTTGTCGAAGGTGCCGTCCTGCTGCTGGGTTTCCAGCTCGCGCAGGCGCTTGATCGACTGACGGATGGTCTTGTAGTTGGTGAGCATGCCGCCCAGCCAACGGTGGTCGACGTAAGGCATGCCGCAACGGGCGGCTTCTTCGCGAACGATCTTGCCGGCGGAACGCTTGGTGCCGACGAACAGGATCTTGTTCTTGCCCTGGGCCAGGCGCTCAACGAAGGTCAGGGCCTCGTTGAACAGCGGCAGGGTCTTTTCCAGGTTGATGATGTGGATCTTGTTGCGCGCGCCGAAAATGAACTTGCCCATTTTCGGGTTCCAGTAACGGGTCTGGTGGCCGAAGTGCACACCGGCCTTCAGCATATCGCGCATGTTGACTTGGGACATGATAGTTCCTCGATAAGTCGGGTTGGGCCTCCATGCATCCCAATGACCAACCCCCGAACGCGTCGCAGGGCACCCAGGTCATCGTGTCGATGCATGTGTGGGTTAGGCTTGAACAGGCCATAGCCTGCAAAAGCGGGGCGCTTTATATCACACAAAGCCGCTGGAGGCTAGAAGCTGGAAGCCGGACGACAGGCGATCGACGCACCGCCGCTCCAGCCTCCAGCCTCCAGCCTCCAGCCTCCAGCCTCCAGCCTCCAGCCTCCAGCCTCCAGCCTCCAGCCTCCATGGCAGCCTGCCGCCTGCGAAACTGTTACCATTGCCTTTTTCCGCCCGCGTCCGAGAATTCTATGACCGTCACCATCAAGACGCCCGAAGACATCGAGAAAATGCGCATCGCCGGCCGCCTGGCCGCCGAGGTGCTGGAAATGATCGGCGAGCACGTCAAGCCCGGGGTCACCACCGACGAACTGGACCGCATCTGCCATGACTATATAGTCAACGTCCAGCAGGCCATCCCCGCACCCCTGAACTACAAGGGCTTCCCCAAGTCCATCTGCACCTCGATCAACCACGTCGTCTGCCACGGCATCCCCAACGAGAAGCCGCTCAAGGAAGGCGACATCGTCAACATCGACATCACCGTCATCAAGGACGGCTACCACGGCGACACCAGCAAGATGTTCCTGGTGGGCAAGACCCCGGAGTGGGCCGACCGTCTGTGCCAGATCACCCAGGAATGCATGTACAAGGGCATTTCCGTGGTCAAGCCCGGCGCGCGCCTGGGCGACATCGGCGAGGTGATCCAGAAGTACGCCGAGAAGAACGGCTTCTCGGTGGTCCGCGAGTACTGCGGCCACGGCATCGGCAAGGTGTTCCACGAGGAGCCCCAGGTGCTGCACTACGGCCGCGCCGGCACCGGCCTGGAACTCAAGGAAGGGATGATCTTCACCATCGAGCCGATGATCAACCAGGGCCGCCCGGAAACCCGCCTGCTGGGCGACGGCTGGACCGCCATCACCAAGGACCGCAAGCTCTCCGCCCAGTGGGAGCACACCGTGCTGGTGACCGCCGACGGCTACGAGATCCTCACCCTGCGCAACGACGAGAGCTTCCCGCGCACCGGCGCGTGAGCGGCGTTGCAATCTCGCCGACGGCTGGGTAGAACATAGAAATCCCGGCCCGGCACCCTCGCCGGGCCTGGCGCCACGCGCCCCAGGCCCGGACGATGACTTGCCCCTGCCCTCCCCCATCCCAGAATCAGGAAGGCCGCCATGCCGCAGGTGGATCCCGAGTTGTTCGACCCTGGGCAGTTCCAGGCGGAACTGGCCCTCAAATCCAGCCCCATCCCCGCCTTCAAGAAGGCCATCCGCCAGGCCAACGAGGTGCTGGACGCGCGCTTCAACGGCGGCCGTGACATCCGCCGGCTGATCGAGGACCGCGCCTGGTTCGTCGACCAGATCCTGCAGCAGGCCTGGCAGCGCTTCGCCTGGTGCGAGGACGCCGACATCGCCCTGGTGGCGGTGGGCGGCTACGGCCGCGGCGAGCTGCACCCGCACTCGGACATCGACATCCTGGTGCTGCTCGACAGCGAGGACCAGGAAGTCTTCCGCGAGCCCATCGAGGGCTTCCTCACCCTGCTCTGGGACATCGGCCTGGAAGTCGGCCAGAGCGTGCGCTCGGTGGCCGAATGCGCCGAGGAAGCGCGCGCCGACCTGACGGTGGTGACCAACCTGATGGAGTGCCGGACCATCTCCGGCCCCGACCACCTGCGCCAGCGCATGCTCGAAGCCACGGCCAGCAGCCAGATGTGGCCCAGCGGCCAGTTCTTCCTGGCCAAGCGCAAGGAACAGATCCACCGCCACACCAAATACAACGACACCGAATACAACCTGGAGCCCAACGTGAAGGGCTCGCCCGGCGGGCTGCGCGACATCCAGACCATCCTCTGGGTGGCCCGCCGCCACTTCGGCAGCCTCAACCTGCACGCGCTGGTCAAGGAAGGCTTCCTGGTGGAAAGCGAGTCCAGCGTGCTGGCCTCCTGCCAGGAATTCCTCTGGAAGGTCCGCTACGCCCTGCACATGCTCGCCGGGCGCGCCGAGGACCGCCTGCTGTTCGACCACCAGCGGCGCATCGCCGGGATGCTCGGCTACCAGGACAACGACGCCAAGCTGGCCGTCGAGCGCTTCATGCAGAAGTACTACCGGGTGGTGATGGCGGTCTCCGAGCTGAACGACCTGATCATGCAGCACTTCGAGGAAGTCATCCTGCGCGCCGGCGAAGGCGGCCAGGTGACGCCGCTGAACAGCCGCTTCCAGGTCCGCGACGGCTACCTGGAAGTGACCAACGCCAACGTCTTCAAGCGCACCCCCTTCGCCCTCCTGGAAATCTTCGTGCTGATGGCCCAGCACCCGGCGATCAAGGGCGTGCGCGCCGACACCATCCGCCTGCTGCGCGACAGCCGGCACCTGATCGACGACGACTTCCGCCACGACATCCGCAACACCAGCCTGTTCATCGAGCTGTTCAAGTGCCGCGAAGGCATCCATCGCAACCTGCGGCGGATGAACCGCTACGGCATCCTCGGCCGCTACCTGCCGGAGTTCGGCCTGATCATCGGGCAGATGCAGCACGACCTGTTCCACATCTATACGGTGGACGCCCACACCCTCAACCTGATCAAGCACCTGCGCAAGCTGCAGCGCCCGGACATGGCCGAGAAGTACCCGCTGGCCAGCAAGATCATGGAGCGCCTGCCCAAGCCGGAGCTGATCTACCTCGCCGGGCTCTACCACGACATCGCCAAGGGCCGTGGCGGCGACCATTCCGAGCTGGGCGCGGTGGACGCCGAGCTGTTCTGCCAGCGCCACCAGCTGCCGCAGTGGGACACCCAACTGGTCAGCTGGCTGGTGCAGAACCACCTGGTGATGTCCACCACCGCGCAGCGCAAGGACCTCTCCGACCCGCAGGTGATCTTCGACTTCGCCCAGTTGATGGGCGACCAGACACGCCTGGACTACCTCTACGTGCTCACCGTGGCCGACATCAACGCCACCAACCCGAGCCTGTGGAACTCCTGGCGCGCCAGCCTGCTGCGCCAGCTCTACACCGAGACCAAGCGCGCCCTGCGCCGCGGCCTGGAGAACCCGCTGGACCGCGAGGAGCAGATCCGCCAGACGCAGAGCGCGGCCATCGACATCCTGGTCCGCGACGGCATCGACCAGGACGACGCCGAGCAGCTCTGGAGCCAGCTGGGCGACGACTACTTCCTGCGCCACAGCGCCGCCGACGTGGCCTGGCACACCGAGGCCATCCTCCAGCACCCGGACGACGGCACGCCGCTGGTGCTGATCAAGGAAACCACCCAGCGCGAATTCGAGGGCGGCACGCAGATCTTCATCTACGCCGCCGACCAGCACGACTTCTTCGCCGTGACCGTGGCGGCGATGGACCAGCTCAACCTGAACATCCAGGACGCGCGGATCATCACTTCCACCAGCCTGTTCACCCTCGACACCTACATAGTGCTCGACGCCGATGGCGGCTCGATCGGCGACAATCCCCAGCGCATCGCCGAAATCCGCCAGGGCCTGGTGGACGCGCTGAAGAACCCCGACGACTACCCGAACATCATCCAGCGCCGCGTGCCCCGGCAGCTCAAGCACTTCGCCTTCGCGCCGCTGGTGACCATTTCCACCGACGCCTCGCGCCAGGTCAGCGTGCTCGAGGTCATCGCCCCCGACCGCCCGGGCCTGCTGGCACGCATCGGCGGGCTGTTCCTGGACTTCGACCTGTCGGTGCGCAACGCCAAGATCGCCACCCTCGGCGAGCGCGTGGAGGACGTGTTCTACGTCACCGACGCGCACAACCAGCCACTCTCCGACCCGGACCTGTGCAAGCGACTGCAGGCGGCCCTGGTCGAGCAGCTTTCACAGGCCAACGGCCAGGAAACCGTTCCGGTCCGCATCAGCATCTGACGAGCGATTCACATGAACCCAGACCTCGACCTGCTCCAGCCCTACCCCTTCGAGAAGCTCCGCGCCCTGCTCGCCGGCGCCCAGCCGCCGGCCGGGCTTGCGCACATCGCGCTGTCCATCGGCGAGCCCAAGCACCGCTCGCCGGAATTCGTCGCCAAGGCCCTGGCCAACAGCCTCGACCAACTGGCGGTGTACCCGACTACCCTGGGCCTGCCGGCGCTGCGCGAAACCATCGCCGCCTGGTGCGAGCGCCGCTTCGGCGTCCCCGCAGGCTGGCTGGACGCCGCCCGCCACGTGCTGCCGGTGAACGGCACCCGCGAGGCGCTGTTCGCCTTCACCCAGGCGGTAGTGGACCGCAGCAAGAACGGCCTGGTGATCAGCCCCAACCCCTTCTACCAGATCTACGAAGGCGCGGCCCTGCTGGCCGGCGCGCAGCCGCATTACCTGGCCTGCCGCGCCGGGAACGGCTTCAATCCGGACTTCGACGCGGTGCCGGCGGACGTCTGGCAGCGCTGCCAGATCCTCTTCCTCTGCTCCCCGGGCAACCCCACCGGCGCGCTGGTGCCGCTGGAAACCCTGAAGAAGCTGATCGCCCTGGCCGACGAGCACGACTTCCTGATCGCCGCCGACGAGTGCTACAGCGAGCTGTACTTCGACGAGCAGAACCCGCCGCCCGGCCTGCTCAGCGCCTGCGCCGAACTGGGCCGCTCGGACTTCAGGCGTTGCGTGGTGTTCCACAGCCTGTCCAAGCGCTCCAACCTGCCGGGCCTGCGCTCGGGCTTCGTCGCCGGCGACGCCGAGGTGCTGAAGAAATTCCTCCTGTACCGCACCTACCACGGCTGCGCCATGCCGGTGCAGACCCAACTGGCCAGCATCGCAGCCTGGCAGGACGAAGACCATGTGCGCGCCAACCGCGACCTGTACCGCGAGAAGTTCGCCGCGGTGCTGGACATCCTCGCCGGCGTGCTCGACGTGCAGCGCCCGGACGGCAGCTTCTACCTGTGGGCGAAAACGCCCATCGCCGACACCGAGTTCTGCCGCGGCCTGTTCGACCAGCAGCACGTCACCGTGGTGCCGGGCTCCTACCTGTCCCGCGAAGTGAACGGCGAGAACCCCGGCGCCAACCGCGTGCGCATGGCCCTGGTCGCCCCGCTGGCGGAATGCGTGGAAGCGGCCGAGCGGATCAAGCGCTTCGTCCAGGCCAGCCCAGATCAAACCCGGAGCCGCCCGTAGCCAAGGCCAAACGGCGGATAACGCCGTAGGCGTTATGCGCCCTACGCCAAGCCCGCCAGCAACGTAGGGCGAATAACCGTTCGCGGTTATCCGCCGTTTCACCTGGGCCTCAGCCCGCGCCGCGGTCAAGCTCGAAGCCGCCTGCAAC
This sequence comes from Pseudomonas sp. PI1, assembly GCF_000812405.1. NCBI lineage: Bacteria > Pseudomonadati > Pseudomonadota > Gammaproteobacteria > Pseudomonadales > Pseudomonadaceae > Pseudomonas > Pseudomonas sp. PI1. Next base: position 8,985 of record NZ_JWMC01000104.1, on the reverse strand, counting down.
CTGCCGCCACCCTACACCCACCGCCCCGCCTTGCTGGTCAGCCAGGCCTCCTGGGAGTCCAGGTCGCCGAGCACCTTGCGCATGGTCTCGTCGTCCACCAGGTTCTCCCGGCGCAGTTGGTACAGCTCCAGGCGCTGGGTGCGTAGCGCCTTGATGCGCAGAGCCTGGTCGGCCAGTTCCAGGCTGCGCGCCCGCTCCCGTGCCTCGGCGCTGTCCGGCGCCGGGTCGAGCTGCTGGCGGTACTCGGCCATCAGCCGCGCCTTCACCTCCGCCAGCCGCGCGGCCTCCTCGGCATCCACCTTCTCGCCGGCCGGCATCTCCTCCTTCTCCAGCATGCGGATGGCCGCCACCGCGGTGCGCCGCCATACCGAGCGGTACTCCAGCTCGGACTGGTCGTTGCTGGCCACCGGCAGCCCCTTGAGCAAGGCCGGCAGGCCCAGGGTGGCCGCCAGCAGCGAAACCAGGATCACCCCGGCGGCGATGAAGATGATCAGGTCGCGCTGCGGGAAGGCCTCGCCGCTGCCCAGCAGCAGCGGCACCGACAGCACGCCGGCCAGGGTCACCGCCCCGCGCACCCCGCCCAGCGCCGAGATCGCCGACAGCCGCAGCACCGGCTCGCCGGGCTTGCCGCCCAGCTCGATGCCCCACCAGCGCTCGAAGCGCAGCGACAGCTTCCAGTAGCACCAGACCCAGGCGAAGCGCAGCAGGATCAGCACGGCGTACACCGCCAGCACGTAGAACAGCAGCTGCGAGGAACGCCACAGGCTGTCGCCGGCGTGGTGCGTCACCGACTTGAGGATGTCCGGCAGTTGCAGGCCCAGCAGCAGGAACACCACGCCGTTGAAGGCGAACTCCAGCATCGACCAGACGCTGCGGTTGAGCACGCGGGTGTGGGTCTGCCGCGGCAGCAGATCGGTCCAGCTCTGCATCATGCCCGCCGCCACCGCCGCGAGGATGCCGGAGACGCCGAACTCCTCGGCAACCATGTACACCGCGAAGGGCAGCAACAGCATGAGCACCACGTGGGTGGCCGGGTCGTCCCAGCCGCGGCGGATCATCCAGGCGCGGATGCGCCCCAGCAGCCAGCTCAGCACCACGCCGCAGGCCAGGCCGCCAATCGCCACCAGGAGGAAGCTCAGGCTGGCGTCGAGCAGCGAGAAGGCGCCGGTCATGGCCGCGGCCACGGCGAACTTGAAGGCCACCAGGCCCGAGGCGTCGTTCATCAGCGCCTCGCCCTGCAGCACGTGCATCAGCCGCCGCGGCAGGCGGTTCTGGGCGATCGCCGACACCGCCAGGGCATCGGTGGGCGACAGCACCGCGGCCAGGGCGAAGGCGGCGGCCCAGGGAATCTCGGGAATCAGCAGATGGATGAAGGCGCCGCCACCGGCCACGGTGAACAGCACCAGGGCGAAGGCCATGGTCAGGATCGGCCAGCGCATCTGCCAGAACTCGCCCTTGGGCATGCGCCAGCCATCGGCGAACAACAGCGGCGGAATGAACAGGAACATGAACAGCTCCGGGTCCAGCGCCACGTGCAACCCCAGGCTGGGCCAGGCCAGGACCGCCCCCGAGGCGATCTGGATCAGCGGCAGCGGCAAGGGCAGCAGTTGCGCCAGCAGGCGCGTGCCCCCGACCACCAGCAGCAGGATGAGCACGGTATACACGGTTTGCATCGACGATCTCCCAGTCGCCAGTTCGCGGCGCCCCATTGGAACATCCAAAGACGCTCTCCATCAGCCCCCGGGCGAGCAATAGACTATTGCAATCGCAAAAGAATCGTCCCGCCCTCCCCGCCCCCGCAAGTTCACGGGAAAATGGCATAATCCCGCGCTTGCCAAAGGAACGACGAGGAGCGCCGCCCATGACCCAGCGGACCATCTACGGAATCAAGGCCTGCGACACCATGAAGAAAGCCCGCACCTGGCTTGAGGAACACGGCGTCGACTATGCCTTCCACGACTACAAGACTAGCGGAATAGACCGCGCGCACCTTGAGCAATGGTGTGCCGAGCACGGCTGGCAGACGGTCCTGAACCGCGCCGGCACCACCTTCCGCAAGCTCGACGAGGCGCAGAAAGCCGACCTCGACGAGTCCCGCGCGATCGAGCTGATGCTCGCCCAGCCGTCGATGATCAAGCGTCCGGTGCTGGACCTTGGCGACCGCACCCTGGTCGGCTTCAAGCCCGACGCCTACGCCGCCGCGCTGGCCTGATACTTTTTCACCGTTTTTTCGAGGAACCGCACATGTCCCAATCCCTGTTCAGCCTGGCCTTCGGCGTCGGCACCCAGAACCGCCAGGACGCCTGGCTGGAAGTCTTCTACGCGCAACCGCTGCTGAACCCGGCCGCCGAGCTGGTCGCCGCCGTCGCGCCGATCCTCGGTTACGAGAACGGCAACCAGGCCATTGCCTTCAGCAACCAGCAGGCCTACCAACTGGCCGACGCGCTGAAGACCATCGCCCCGGCCCAGGCCGCCCTGCTCAACCGCCTGGCCGAAAGCCAGAAACCGCTGGTCGCCACCCTGCTGGCCGAAGACGCCGCCCCCGCCTCCACCCCCGAGGCCTACCTGAAGCTGCACCTGCTCTCGCACCGCCTGGTCAAGCCCCATGGCGTCAACCTGTCGGGCATCTTCCCGCTGCTGCCGAACGTGGCCTGGACCAACATCGGCGCCGTCGACCTGGCCGAACTGGCCGAGCTGCAACTCGAAGCGCGCCTGAAGGGCAAGCTGCTGGAAGTCTTCTCGGTGGACAAGTTCCCGAAAATGACCGACTACGTGGTCCCGGCCGGCGTGCGCATCGCCGACACCGCCCGCGTGCGCCTGGGCGCCTACATCGGCGAAGGCACCACCGTGATGCACGAAGGCTTCGTCAACTTCAACGCCGGCACCGCCGGCCCGGGCATGATCGAAGGCCGCGTCTCCGCCGGCGTGTTCGTCGGCAAGGGTTCGGACCTGGGCGGCGGCTGCTCGACCATGGGCACCCTGTCCGGCGGCGGCAACATCGTCATCAGCGTCGGCGAAGGCTGCCTGATCGGCGCCAACGCCGGCATCGGCATCCCGCTGGGCGACCGCAACATCGTCGAAGCCGGCCTGTACGTCACCGCCGGCACCAAGGTGGCGCTGCTGGACGACCAGAACAACCTGGTCAAGGTGGTCAAGGGCCGCGACCTGGCCGGCCAGCCGGACCTGCTGTTCCGCCGCAACTCGCAGACCGGCGCGGTGGAGTGCAAGACCAACAAGACCGCCATCGAGCTGAACGAAGCGCTGCACGCGCACAACTAAGTCAGAGCTGGAAGCTGGAAGCCAAAAGCCGGAAGCGGGCTGCACAAGGCACTTCCAGCTTCCAGCTTCCAGCTTCAGGCTTACAGCCATGCTTCTTTCCCCCTGGCGCTCCGCCTTCCCCGCCCTCGCCGCGCTGGCAGCCGAGGAGCAGACCTACCTCGACAGCGCCGCCACCGCGCAGAAGCCCCAGGCCATGCTCGACGCCCTGGCCGGCTACTACGCCAGCGGCGCGGCCAACGTCCATCGCGCCCAGCACCTGCCCGGCGAACGCGCCACCCGTGCCTTCGAGGCGACGCGCACACGCCTGGCACAATGGCTGGACGCCGGCAGCCCGGAACAGCTGGTGTTCACCCATGGCGCCACCGAGGCCCTGAACCTGCTGGCCTACGGCCTGGAGCCGCTGTTCGGCGAAGGCGACGAGATCGCCATCAGCGCCCTGGAGCACCACGCCAACCTGCTGCCCTGGCAGCAACTGGCGCTGCGCCGCGGAGCGAAGCTGGTGGTGCTGCCGCTGGACGACCGCGGGGTCATCGACCTGGAGGCCGCCACGCAACTGATCGGCCCGCGCACCCGCCTGCTCGCCGTGAGCCAGTTGTCCAACGTGCTCGGCACCTGGCAGCCACTGCCGGAGCTGCTGGCCCTGGCCTGCGCGCAAGGCGCGCTGAGCGTGGTGGACGGCGCCCAGGGCGTGGTCCATGGCCGGCACAGCCTGTCCGCCCTGGGCTGCGACTTCTACGTGTTCTCCAGCCACAAGCTCTACGGCCCCGAGGGCCTGGGCCTGCTCTGGGGCCGCGCGGAAGCGCTGGCGCGCCTGCGCCACTGGCAGTTCGGCGGCGAGATGGTGCAGAACGCCGATTACCAAAGCGCCCACTTCCGCCCGGCGCCGCTGGGCTTCGAAGCCGGCACCCCGGCCATAGGCGCGGTGATCGGCCTGGGCGCCAGCCTCGACTGGCTGACCCGCCAGGACGCCGCGGAAATGGCCGCCCACGAGGCCCTGCTGCACGCCCAACTGCTGGCCGGGCTGCGCGCCCGCGACGGCGTGCGCCTGCTGGGCGAACCCCAGGCGGCGCTGGCCAGCTTCGTGGTGCGGGACGTGCATAGCGCCGACCTCGCCCATCTGCTCACCGAGCAGGGCGTGGCGGTGCGCGCCGGACACCATTGCGCCATGCCGCTGCTCAAGCGCCTGGGCCTGCCCGGCGCCATCCGCGTATCCCTCGCCCTGTATAACGACGGCGCCGATCTGGAGCGCTTCTTCCGAGCCCTCGACGGCGCCCTGGAACTGCTGCGATGAGCCTGCCCGAAGCCGCCCGCCAGGCGCTGGAAGCCTTCGCCGGGCAAGCCTCCTGGGAACAGCGCGCGCGCCTGCTGATGCAATGGGGCGACAGGCTGGAGCCGCTGGACGAGTCGGAACGCAGCGAGGCCAACCGCATCCATGGCTGCGAAAGCCTGGTCTGGCTGGTGGCCGAACAGCGCGATGGCGCCTGGCACTTCCGCGCCACCAGCGACGCGCGCCTGCTGCGCGGGCTGATCGCGCTGCTGCTGGTGCGGGTGCAGGGGCTGCCGGGAGAGGAACTGGCGCAACTGGATTTGGGCCAGTGGTTCAACGACCTGGGCCTGGGCCGACAGTTGTCGCCCTCGCGCAGCAATGGTCTGAATGCGGTGCTGCAACGCATGCGCGAACTCGTTTCGTAGGAGCGAGCTTGCTCGCGAACAACGGAGTCAAGCTCAACTCCGGAGCGATGCCAAACCCCGTCCCCTCTCCCCAGCCCTCTCCCTGAAGGGAGAGGGAGCCGTATGGTGTGAAGCGCACTAACGGCGCTCACTGCTACTCCGATGTTGCCGGCAAACGCAGAGGTATCCGCTGGCACGGACAGTCCCCTCTCCCTTCAGGGAGAGGGTTAGGGAGAGGGAGCGGAGTAACAGCAAACACCTCGATAACAGGTGAGCGCCGTTCGCGTTAAGAGGGATTTCCAGCCGCGCTACGCTCCGAAGGCCGCCGCGCCCCCGCCACCAACTTATCCACAGCCCTGGCCGCCGCAGCCATGCCAAAAGTGGCCGTAACCATCATCACCGCCCCGAATCCACCCGCGCAGTCCAGCTTCACCCCTTCCCCAACGAACCCCTTGGCCTGGCACACGCTGCCGTCCGGCTTTGGGTAGCGCAGCTGCTCGGTGGAGAACACGCAGGGCACGCTGTAATGCCGCCCCGGCGTGCGCGAGAAGTTGTAGTCGCGGCGCAGCAGCGAGCGCACCTTGGCCGCCAGCGGGTCGTTGAAGGTCTTGTTCAGGTCGGCCACCTGCACCTGCGTCGGGTCGACCTGGCCACCGGCGCCGCCGGTGGTGACGATCTGGATCTTGCGCCGCTTGCACCAGGCGATCAGCGCCGCCTTGGCCGGCACGCTGTCGATGCAGTCGATGACGAAGTCCATCTCCGTGGTGATGCAGTCGGCCATGCTCTCGCGGGTGACGAAGTCCGCCACCGCGTGGACCTTGCACGCCGGGTTGATAGCGCGGATGCGCTCGGCCATCACCGCCACCTTGGGCTTGCCCACGGCCCCTTCCAGGGCGTGGACCTGGCGGTTGGTGTTGGTCACGCAGACGTCGTCCAGGTCGAACAGGGAAATCTCGCCGACGCCGCTGCGCGCCAGCGCCTCGGCCGCCCAGGAGCCGACGCCGCCGATGCCGACCACCGCCACGTGGGCCGCGGCCAGGCGCTCCAGGCCCTGGGTGCCGTACAGGCGGGCGATGCCACCGAAACGCTGATCGTCCACTACCATCACAGTGTCTCCGCAAAAAACGCCCGGCATTCTATAGGAAGGCGACCGCCGGGGCCGGCCGAATTGACGCCCGGCAAGGCCATAACCGGCCACCAGGGACATTCTATGCCGCCCCCGCGGTGCCGGACGGGAGCTATACACCCAGGGGGGTGCGGGGTAGGATGCGCGCCGACCCGTTCCCGGCCCCGAAACACCGACAGGAACCCGATCGCTCCATGCCATCACGCAAATTCGGCCTCAACCTGGTCGTGCTGGTCGCCCTGGCCGCCCTGCTCACCGGCGTCTGGGCCCTGTACAACCGCCCGGTGAGCGCGCCGGACTGGCCGGAAAGCATCTCCGGCTTCTCCTTCTCGCCCTTCCGCCTGGACCAGAGCCCGCAGAGCGGCCGCTTCCCCAGCGACGAGCAGATCCGTTCGGACCTGGAACTGGTCTCGCGGATGACCGAGAACATCCGCACCTACTCGACCAAGGGCAGCCTTTCCGACATCCCCTTCCTCGCCGAGGAGTACGGGATGCGCGTCAGCCTGGGCATCTGGATCAGCGCCGACGAGGCCGAGAACGAGGCGGAGATCGCCCGCGGCATCGAGATCGCCAACCGCTCGCGCAGCGTGGTGCGGGTGATAGTCGGCAACGAGGCGCTGTTCCGCCGCGAGGTCACCAAGGACCAGCTGATCGGTTACATCGACCGCGTCCGCGCCGCGGTGAAGGTGCCGGTGACCACCGCCGAGCAGTGGCACATCTACGAGAAATACCCGGAGCTGGCCAAGCACGTCGACCTGATCGCCGCCCACGTGCTGCCCTACTGGGAGTTCGTGCCCATGCAGGACTCGGTGCAGTTCGTCCTCGACCGCGCCCGCGACCTGCGCCTGAAGTTTCCGAAAAAGCCGCTGCTGCTGGCCGAGGTCGGCTGGCCCAGCAATGGCCGCATGCGCGGCGGCGCCACCGCCACCCAGGCCGACCAGGCCATCTACCTGCGCGAGCTGACCAACGCGCTGAACAAGAAGGGCTACAACTACTTCGTGGTCGAGGCCTTCGACCAGCCGTGGAAGTACACCGACGAAGGCTCGGTGGGCGCCTACTGGGGCGTGTTCAACGCCGCGCGCCAGCCCAAGTTCAACTTCCAGGGCCCGGTGGTGGCCATTCCCAAGTGGCGCGTGCTGGCCATCGCCTCGGTGGTGCTGGCGCTGCTCACCTTCACCCTGCTGCTGATCGACAGCAGCGCCCTGCGCCAACGCGGACGGACCTTCCTCGCCGTGGTCTCGTTCGTCTGCGCGTCCATCCTGGTGTGGATCGGCTACGACTACAGCCAGCAGTACAGCACCTGGTTCAGCATCACCGTCGGCGTATTGCTGGGCATAGGCGCGCTGGGCGTGGTGATAGTGCTGTTCACCGAGGCCCACGAACTGGCCGAGGCCGTGTGGACGCGCAAGCGCCGCCGCCTGTTCCTGCCGGTCACCGCGGCCGACGCCTACCGGCCCAAGGTCTCCATCCACGTGCCCTGCTACAACGAGCCGCCGGAGATGCTCAAGGAGACACTGAACGCCCTGGCCAGGCTCGACTACCCGGACTTCGAGGTCCTGGTGATCGACAACAACACCAAGGACCCGGCCGTGTGGGAGCCGGTGCAGGCCCACTGCGAGCTGCTCGGCCCGCGCTTCCGCTTCTTCCACGTGGCGCCCCTGGCCGGCTTCAAGGGCGGCGCGCTGAACTACGCGCTGCAGTTCGTCGCGCCCGACGCCGAAGTCATCGCGGTGATCGACTCCGACTACTGCGTCGAGCCGGACTGGCTCAAGCACATGGTGCCGCACTTCGCCGACGCGCAGATCGCCGTGGTGCAGTCGCCGCAGGACTACCGCGACCAGCACGAGAGCGCCTTCAAGCGCCTGTGCTACGCCGAGTACAAGGGCTTCTTCCACATCGGCATGGTCACCCGCAACGACCGCGACGCGATCATCGAGCACGGCACCATGACCATGGTCCGGCGCCAGGTGCTGGACGAGCTGAAGTGGGCCGAATGGTGCATCACCGAGGACGCCGAGCTGGGCCTGCGGGTGTTCGAGCGCGGCCTCTCGGCGGCCTACTTCGAGCGCAGCTACGGCAAGGGCCTGATGCCCGACACCTTCATCGACTTCAAGAAGCAGCGCTTCCGCTGGGCCTACGGCGCCATCCAGATCATGAAGCGCCACACCGACGCCCTGCTGCGCGGCCGCGGCCCGGACGGCAGCAAGCTGACCGGCGGCCAGCGCTACCACTTCGTCGCCGGCTGGCTGCCGTGGATCGCCGACGGCATGAACATCTTCTTCACCCTCGGCGCGCTGCTCTGGTCGGCGGCGATGATCATCGTGCCCAAGCGCGTCGACCCGCCGCTGCTGATCTTCGCGATCCTGCCGCTGACGCTGTTCGCCTTCAAGGTCGGCAAGATCCTCTTCCTCTACCGCCGCACCGTGGGCGTGAACCTGCGCGACGCGCTGTTCGCCGCGCTGGCCGGGCTGTCGCTGTCGCACACCATCGCCAAGGCGGTGCTGTACGGCTTCGTCACCCGCTCCATCCCGTTCTTCCGCACGCCGAAGATGCGCGCAAGCCATGGCCTGCTGGTGGCCCTGGCGGAGGCCCGCGAGGAGGTCTTCATCATGCTTCTGCTGTGGGGCGCCGCCCTGGGCATCGTCCTGGTGCAGGGCGTGCCCAGCCCGGACCTGATGTTCTGGGTGGTGATGCTGCTGGTGCAGTCACTGCCGTACCTGGCGGCGCTGATCATGGCCCTGCTCTCCTCGCTGCCGCGCCCGCGCGAGGAAGAGGCGCTGAGCGGCTCCGAGCAGGTAGGCTGAACGGCCAGGCGCTTTTCGTAGGATGGGTTGAGCCTTGGCGATACCCATGCGGTCATGGCGATGGGTATCGCTTCGCTCAACGCCATCCTACGAAAAGCCATGCTC
>NZ_JWMC01000024.1:0-12905 GCF_000812405.1 Pseudomonas sp. PI1 | reverse complement strand
GCCGGCCCCCGCCGGGCGGTTCCCCCCCCGCCGCGCCACCGGCGGGCTGGCCGGGATGCGCAGGCCGGCGGCGCGGTTGTCGTGGGACCAGCAGGCGTTATTCGGCGAGGCGTAGGGGTGGCACAGGCGCTGGAACGAGTTGACGTTGGGCGCGAACAGCAGGGTGAAGTCGGCCAGGCAGGCCTGCAGGCCGCCGATGAAATGCCGGAAGGCCGGCGTGGCCTCGCCCTCGGCGTCGCTGAAGATGTTGCGGCCCTCGCCGTCCACCACGCTCTGGTGGATGTGCATGGAGCTGCCCGGGGTGTGCGCCAGCGGCTTGGCCATGCACACGACGAGCAGGCCGTGCCTGAGCGCCACTTCCTTGAGCAGGTGCTTGAACAGGAAGGTCTGGTCGGCCAGCAGCACCGGGTCGCCGTGCAGGAAGTTGATCTCGAACTGGCTGGTGCCCATCTCGTGCATGAAGGTGTCGCGCTCCAGCCCCACCGCGGCCATGCAGCGGTAGACGTCCTCGAAGAACGGACGCAGGCCGTTGTTGGACGACACGCTGAACGCCGAATGGCCCATCTCGCGGCGGCCGTCCAGGCCCAGCGGCGGCTGGAACGGCTGCTGCGGGTCCGGGTTGGGGGCGAAGACGAAGAACTCCAGCTCGGTGGCCACTACCGGTTGCCATCCATGTTCGGCGTAGCGCGCCACCACCTGCTTGAGCAGGCCGCGGCTGGACAGGCCGGAAGGCTGGCCGTCCAGCTCCACCGCGTCGCAGATGGCCAGGGCGCGCGGAGTGTCGCTCCAGGGCAGGCGATGGACCTGGGTGGGCTCGGCGACCAGGGCCAGGTCGCCGTCGTCGCTGCCGTAGAAGCGCGCCGGCGGGTAGCCGCCCATGATGCACTGCAGCAGCACGCCGCGGGCCAGTTGCAGGCGCCGCCCGGAAAGGAAGCCCTCGCCGGTCATCACCTTGCCGCGCGGCACCCCGTTGAGGTCGGGGGTGACGCATTCGATCTCTTCGACTCCAGCCAGGCGCTCGGCGAGCGGGCTGCGTCCTTCGCTAGTCATGACTTCTTATCCTTGTAATACGGCCGCACACAGGCTGTGCGACCTGTACAAAATACGCACCGGTCGTTCGATATTTCAAGCAGGCAAAAGGGATGTTTTTTGTTCGCGAGCAAGCTCGCTCCTACGAAGAGCGCGACCCCATCCTGTAGGAGCGAGCTTGCTCGCGAACCACCTCTGGTTTCCCGCGTTCGCGGGACGCAACTCCATCGCGAACAGTGGAGGCGATGGGTATCGCTTCGCTCAACCCATCCTACGGGGCTGCCCCGCCCACAGCATTCCCATGTAGGAGCGCGCCCTGCGCGCGATATCGCGGGCAGGGCCCGCTCCTACGGGTACGCCACACACCGCGCCCATGAACGAAAACGCCGCCCCGAGGGGCGGCGCTGCGAACCTGGCGATCCGTCAGAACAGCTTGGTGAACAGCCAGTACAGCGAGCCAGATAGCACGATCGCCGCCGGCAGCGTCAGCACCCAGGCCATCAGCAGGTTGCGGATGGTGCGCATCTGCAGGCCCGAGCCGTTGGCCGCCATGGTCCCGGCCACGCCGGAGGACAGCACGTGGGTGGTGGACACCGGCAGGCCGTACATGTCCGCCGCGCCTATGGTGAGCATCGCCACCACCTCGGCCGAGGCGCCCTGGGCGTAGGTCAGGTGGCTCTTGCCGATCTTCTCGCCGACGGTCACCACGATGCGCTTCCAGCCGACCATGGTGCCCAGGCCGAGGGCGATGGCCACGGCGATCTTCACCCACAGCGGGATGAAGCGGGTGGCGTCGTCGATCTTGCCCTTGAAGGCCATCAGCCGCGCCTGGGTATCGGCGTCGAAGTCGCCGGCCTTGTCCTTGTCCATCACGCGGATGGTCTCGGAAGCCAGGTACATGTCGTTGCGCACGTTGGCCATGGCCTCGGCGGGCACCTTGGCCAGGCTGCCGTAGCTCTTCACCTCGGCGCCGATGCTGCCGGTCAGCGCGGCCAGCGAGGGCACCACGGCCGGCTTCACTTCATGGGTGCGGATGTATTCCGAGAGCACCGGGCGCGGGTCGGCCGGCGCCGAGCCCTGGGCGCTGCGTTGCAGGCCCTGCTGGGTGGCCTCGGCGAGGACCACGAAGGCGGTGGTCTGGTCGGCCGGGATGGCGCGGTTCAGCGCGTAGGCCATGGGCACGGTGCCGATCAGGATCAGCATGATCAGGCCCATGCCCTTCTGCCCATCGTTGGAGCCGTGGGCGAAGGACACCCCGGTGCAGGTCAGCACCAGCAGCCCGCGAATCCACCACGGCGGCGGCGCCTTGGCCTTGGGCGCCTTGTACAGCGCGCGGTTCTTCACCAACAGGCGCAGGGCCAGGAGCAGCAGGGCCGAGCAGGCGAAGCCGATCAGCGGCGAGAGCAGCAGCGAGTAGCCGACCTTGGTCGCCTGCGCCCAGTCCACGCCGCTGGTGCCGTCGCGGCCATGCATCAGCGCATTGGCCACGCCGACGCCGATGATCGAGCCGATCAGAGTGTGCGAGGACGACGCCGGCAGTCCCAGCCACCAGGTGCCGAGGTTCCACAGGATGGCGGCGATCAGCAGGGCGAAGACCATGGCGAAGCCGGCCGAGGAGCCGACCTGCAGGATCAGCTCCACCGGCAGCAGGGCGATGATGCCGAAGGCCACCGCGCCGCTGGAGAGCAGCACGCCGAGGAAGTTGAAGCAGCCGGACCAGACCACCGCGAAGTGCGGCGGCAGCGAATGGGTATAGATGACGGTGGCCACGGCGTTGGCGGTGTCGTGGAAGCCGTTGACGAACTCGAACCCCAGGGCGATCAGCAGGGCCACGCCGAGCAGCAGGAAAGGCGTCCAGGTGGTGACCGCGCTGGCCACCTCGTCGACGTCATGGACCAGGCTCCAGGCGGAGAACAGCAGGCCGACGGCCAGCAATGCATAGAACGCCAGGGCGGTGAGACGGCCGGGCTTGCTGTCCAGGTGCGGACGGCCTTCGAGAACGGCGGCGCCGTCCCTGGCCAGGGTTTCGCTAGTCATGCGGGAAAATCCGGTTGCGGGGGATGACCGCGCCAGCATGACGGGCAAGTGTGACAATTTATGTCTGGGAGGCCGAGAACATCCCTGGCGTAGGGCGGATAACCGTTCGCGGTTATACGCCGCCTCGCCCTCCTCATCAACCACGCCCTGGCCGCGCCGGTGTCAGGCGCGTGACAGCTCAGGCGTCGTTGCGCTTGCGGAAGGCCCAGCGCCAGGCCAGCAGGGTGAAGCTGGCCACCAGCATCACCAGCAGCCAGAAACCGTGGGGGTTCTCCGCCAGGGGAATGCCGCCGACGTTCATGCCGAAGAAGCCGGCGACTATGTTGATCGGCAGCGCCAGCACCGTGACCACCGTCAGGGTGAACAGGGTGCGGTTGCTCTGTTCGTTGAGCTGTGCGGCGATCTCTTCCTGCAGCAGCTTGATGCGCTCGCCCAGGGAGGTTAGGTCGCTGATCACCAGGGAGAATTCCTCGGTGGCCTCGCGCAGGTCGCGCACGTCGGCCTCCTGCAGCCAGTCCGGCGGGCGGTTGAGCAGCCGCAGCAGCGAGCCCGGCTCCAGCGCCAGCAGGCGCTGCAGGCGCACCAGCACGCGGCGCATGGCGCCCAGGTCGGCGCGGTTGTCGGAGAGATTCTGCGACAGCAGGCGGTCCTCGATGCGGTCCACGCCCACGGTGGTCTCGCGGACGATCTGGGTGAGGATGTCGCCCTGGTCGCGCAGCAGGTGCACCAGCAGCTCCAGCGGCGAGCGGAAGCACTCGCCGTGCTTGACCGAGGAGCGCAGGCGGTCCACCGAGCGCAGCGGCTGCATGCGCGCGGTCACCAGCAGGCGCCGGCGCGCGCAGACCCATAGGGTGGCCACGTCCGAGGAGACGCTGCCGAAGTTGAACACCACGTCGTTGACCACCGCCAGCAGCGCCGCATCGACGTGCTCGATGCGCGTGGAGCGCGAGCCCTCGCGCAGGGTCTCGAAGAAGGTTTCGGGCAGCTCCAGATGGCTCTTCATCCAGCGCTCGCAGGCGGCGTGGGCGAGGTTCAGGTGCAGCCAGACGAAGTCCTCGCCCTCCCCCGGCGCCTCCAGCCAGCGCAGCGCGGCGCTGGAATCCAGTTCCTGGCCGCGCTGCCCGGGATGGAAGCGGAAGCCGTAGAGCAACCCGAACAGGTCGGAATCCCAGGGGTCCTGGGTGAAACGTTGGTTCATGCGCGCTCGCTGAATGTGGCATCGCCCTGGGCCGGGCCGGCGACCTTCCTGCTTAGCAGGCCGGCATGACGTTCCGGTGCCAGAACGATGACAGCACGATGACGAATGCTTCAGCCGAACAGCCCGGCGAGGGTCCGCTCGCCCAGCGCCGGCCCCACGCTCATGCCGACGCCGGTGTGCATCAGCACCGCGCTGATACCCACCTCCACCTGCAGCACCGAGAACGGCGCCGGGCCGCGCGCGCCGTACACGCCCTGCCAGCGCTCGACCACCTCGACGCGCATGCCCAGGGTGTCCTCGGCCAGGTCGAGCATCAGGCGGTCCACCGCTTCGGCGTTGAAGGGCGCGGCATCGCTGCCGTAGTCGTGGGAATCGCCGATGATCAGCTCGCCGTAGGGCGTGGGGCTGATCAGCAGGTGGATGCCGTGGTGCTCCAGCGCCGGCGTCTCGCGGCGGATCTGCTCGTGGATCGCCTGGGCCTGCGGCAGGTCGGCGAAGGCGCCGTAGTGCACGCAGCTCAGCCCGGTCAGCAGCGCGTGGCCCAGGCCCAGGTCGCGCTCGGGGCGGGCGCGGAGCATCTGCAGGCGGCATACCTGCGGCTTCAGCGCGGCCAGTTGCTCGGCCAGCAGGGTCTGGTAGTCGTGGCCGGAGCAAACCAGGATCTGCCCAGCCTGGAAGGTGCCGGCAGTGGTGCGCAGCAGGCCCGGCTCGATGTCGCGCACCAGGGTGGAGAAGTGGAATTCCACCTTCAGCTCGCGGCGCAGCCAGTCGATCAACGCCGGCAGCGCCTCGCGGGAATACAGCTGCTGGTCGTCGAGGCTGTGCAGGGCCGCGCGGTGCTTGCTGAAAGCGCCGTCGTAGAGCGCATCCAGGGCCTTGCCGCGGAGCAGTTCGGCGCGGTAGCCGTGCTCCCTGGCGCGGCCGGCGCAGAAGGCTTCCAGCAGGTCTTCCTCGGCCTCGCTGCGGGCAAACAGCAGCGAGCCGTTGCGGCGGATGGCGAAGCCGGCGCGCTCGGCCCATTCGGCCCACAGCGGGCGGCTGGCACGGGCCAGGTCGAGCATGACGCCCGGCGGCTGGCCGCCGACCAGGGCCTGGCCGAAGTTGCGGATGGAGGCGCCGAGCGGCGTGGCGCTGCGTTCGAAGACGCGCACGCGCAGGCCGCGGCGGGCGGCGGCGTAGGCGTGGGACAGGCCGAGGATGCCGGCGCCGATGATGGCGATGTCGGTGTTTTGTTGGGACATGGGGGGGGTCCTTGGGTGCGTGAAGAGCCCCTCTCCCTAGCCCTCTCCCTGAAGGGAGAGGGAACCCTCCTCTGCAGGATGGCAATAGCGGTGTTTTTCCTGAGGCTTTCAGGTATGCGCCAGAGCTGATCCCGCGTGCCGAACAGCCCCTCTCCCTTCAGGGCGGGGCGCGCAGTCGAGGGCTAGGGAGAGGGTGCTCTGCTCTGCTTCGCGCCTACTGCTGCGCCACCTTCTCCGACTTGCCGTCATAGCGCTTGCGCCATTCGGCCAGGATGGCGTCGCGGTTCTTCGAGGCCCAGGCGAAGTCGTTCTTGATCAGGCGCTGCTCATAGTCCGCCGGCAGTTCGGTCTGTGGCTTGGCGATGCCCGGCTGGGCGAGCACGGCGAAGTTCTCCTTGTACAGCTCCATGGCCGCGGGGCTTGCGGAGAAGTCGGCGAGTTTCTTCGCCGCATCCAGGTGCTGGGTGCCCTTGACGATGCCGGTGGCTTCGATTTCCCAGCCCAAGCCTTCCTTGGGCAGCACTATGTCCAGCGGCGCGCCCTGGCGCTTGAGCTGCACGGCCGGGTACTCGAAGGAGATGCCGATCGGGAATTCGCCGGCGGCGGCCAGCTTGCACGGCTTGGAGCCGGAGTGGACGTACTGGCCGATGTTCTCGTGCAGGGCGTCCATGTAGGCCCAGCCCTGTTTCTCGCCGAAGGTCTGCAGCCAGGCGGAGACGTCGAGGAAGCCGGTGCCGGAGGACGCCGGGTTGGGCATGACGATCTTGCCCTTGTACTCGGGCCTGGTCAGGTCCTGCCAGCTGATGGGCTTCGACAGGCCCTGCTTCTCGGCTTCCACGCTGTTGAAGCAGATGGTCGCGGCCCACACGTCCATGCCCACCCAGGCCGGCGGGTTGGCCGGGTCGCGATAGTTCTTGCCGATGGCGGCCAGGTCCTGGGGCGCGTACTTCTCCAGCATGTTCTGCGCATCGAGGATGGCCAGGCTGGAGGCGGCCAGGCCCCAGACCACGTCGGCCTGCGGGCGGTCCTTCTCGGCCAGCAGCTTGGCGGTGACGATGCCGGTGGAGTCGCGCACCCACTTGATCTCGATGTCCGGGTTTTGCTTCTCGAAGGCTTCCTTGTAGGCCTTCAGCTGCTCCGGCTCCAGGGCGGTATAGACGGTCAGTTCGGTGGCGGCGCTGGCGTGCAGGCTGAAACCGGCGAGCACGGCGGCGGCGAGGGCGAGGCGTTTGAACATGGTGCGCTCCTTCTGTTTATTGGGCCCCCGCGTTCGCGGGGGTGGCGGTCAGGTGCAACGTGGGTCGAGGGGAATCAGTGGCCGCTCCGGCGCCAGGCCTGGGACCGGCGCAGCAGGCCGCGCGAGGCCAGGGCCAGGACGAGCGAGGCGGCCGCCGAGGTGAGCAGGATCAAGGTGGACATGGCGGCGGCGCCGCCGACGTTGCCGGCGTCGTCCATGTTCAGCACGGCGACGGCGGCGAGGATGCTGTCCGGGCTGTAGAGGAAGATCGCCGCCGACACCGTGGTCATCGCCGAGACGAACAGGTAGCGGACGATGTCCAGCAGCGCCGGCAGGCAGATCGGCAGGGTCACCTTCAGGTAGTGGCGCCACAGCGGCATCTTCAGCGACAGCGCGGCGGCCTCGAACTCGCCGTCGAGCTGGCGCAGCGCGGTGGTGGCGGTCATCTGCGCGGTGGTCAGGTAGTGGGCGATGGTGCACACCACCAGCAGGGTCATGCTGCCGTAGAACACGTGCAGCGGGTTGCCCGGCAGGTTGAAGAAGAACACGTAGCCCAGGCCCAGGACCAGGCCCGGCACCGCCATGGGCACGAAGCAGAACATGCGCAGCAGCTGGTTCAGCCAGGCCTGCTCGCGGGTCTTCTCGATCAGGTAGGCGCCGGTGAAGATCAGCGCACTGCCGAACAGCGCGGTGCAGCAGGCCAGGGTCAGGCTGTTGCGGTAGGCCAGCCAGCCGCCGCCGGCGGTTTCCTCGAAGGCGTAGTGGCGCAGCGACAACGACAGGTTGTACGGCCAGAACTTCACCAGCGAGGAATACACGGCCATGCCCAGCACGCCGAGGATCACCGCGCTGACCAGCAGCACCAGCGCCAGGTAGGCGCCGTCGCGGCGGCGCGAGGGCTTGGGCTGGTAGACCTGGGCGCGGCCGCTCATGGAGTCGCCCTGGCGCCGGCGCAGCCAGGCGTCCACCGCGAAGCTCAACAATGCCGGCAGCAGCAGGAGCATGCCGATCTGCGCGCCGCGGCCGAACTGCTGCTGGCCGACCACTGCCTTGTAGGCTTCCAGCGCCAGCACCTGGTAGTCGCCGCCGACCACCACGGGCACGCCGAAGTCGGTGATGGTCAGGGTGAACACCAGGCAGAAGGCGGCGAACACACCTTGCCGCGAGGCCGGCCAGGTGATGCTGCGGAACGCCTTCCAGGGGCTGGCGCCCATGCTGGAGGCGGCGTCGAACAGCCGCGCGTCGGCCAGCGACAGCGCCGAAAGGAGGATCATCAGCGCGTGGGGGAAGGTGTAGATGGCCTCGCCCAGGACGATGCCCCAGAAACCGTAGATGTTGTCCGGCACCCAACTGCGCAGCAGGCCCTGGTTGCCGAACAGGTAGATCAGCGCGATGCCCGGCAGCATCGATGGCGCCAGCAGCGGCAGCAGGGAAATGCCGCGCCACAGGCCCTTGGCCGGGATCAGCGTGCGCTGCAGGGCGTAGGCGAAGCCATAGGCCAGCGGCACCACGATGGCCGCCACGCTCAGCGAGACCTTCAGGCTATTGCCCAGCAGCCAGTGGAAGTTGGCGCTGGCCAGCAGCTCGGCCATGGCCGCCAGGCCACCGCCCTGCCCTTCGGCGCCGCTGAAGCCGCGCCAGAAGATGGCCAGCAGCGGCAGCAGCACGGCCAGGGCCAGCAGGGCGAGCAGCAACAGCTTGCCGCCGAGGATGAACAGGCGGTCGCCGAGGTCGCCGCGCAACTTGCCAGCGGCCAGGGCCGGGTCGAGTTTCACTGCGGCATCCATCTCAGGCGAACACCTGCAGGCTCTGCGGCGGCAGCGAGACCCAGATGTCCGCGCTGCCCAGGCGCGGCATCTGCTCCGGGGCCAGCTCGGCCAGCAGCGCGTGGCCGGGCAGCTCGTGCAGTTCGAAGCTCATGCGGCAGCGGTTGCCGAGGAAGGTGATCTCGCGGACCTGGGCGCGGAACAGGTTCTCCTGGTGCACCACCGGGTTGATGCCGATCGCCTCCGGGCGGCAGAACAGCCGGCCGCGCGTGGCGTTGGCGCGCTCGCCATGCAGGCGCAGACTCAGGCCGCCGACCCGCGCCAGGCCGTCGGCTCCGCGCTCGAAGGGCAGCCAGTTGCCCTGGCCGACGAACTCGGCGACGAAGGGCGTGGCCGGGGCGCTGTAGATGTCCTGGGCGCTGCCGTACTGCTCGACCTTGCCGTGGTTCATCACGGCGATGCGGTCGGCCATCAGCATGGCCTCGTCCTGGTTGTGGGTGACCATCAGGGTGGTGATGCCCAGGCTCTTCTGCAGCTGGCGCAGCTCGCCGCACAGGTGCTCGCGCACCCGGGCGTCCAGCGCCGACATGGGCTCGTCGAGCAGCAGCAGCGACGGCGCCGGGGCCAGCGCGCGGGCCATGGCCACGCGCTGCTGCTGGCCGCCGGAGAGCTGGCCGGGGTACTTCTTCTCGCTGCCGGCCAGGCCGACCAGTTCGAGCATCTCGCCCACGCGCTGGCGCGCTTCCTCGCGGCTGGCGCCGGTCAGGCCGTAGGCGACGTTCTGCTCGACGCTGAGGTTGGGGAACAGCGCGTAGGACTGGAACAGGATGCCGTAGTCGCGGGCCTGGGGCGGCAGGCGCGAGACGTCGCGCTCACCGATGTGGATGACGCCGCCGTCCTGGCGCTCCAGCCCGGCGATGCAGCGCAGCAGCGTGGTCTTGCCGCAGCCGGAGGGGCCGAGCAGGCAGACCAGCTCGCCGCCCTCGATATCCAGCGAAACGCCGTCGAGGGCGGCGAAGCGGCCGAAGCGCTTGTGCATGTCGCGCACCCGCAGCGGGGTGCCGGTGGAGAGGGAATCGTGCATGGCGGAACCTCTTGCAGCTGGCCCGCGGCGACAGACCGCGGGGCTCGATGGAAGGCCATGCTAGGGAAGGAATGCGAAGGCTCTGTTGCGATGGGTGCAACTGCGCCGATAGAGGTATAGGCAGATTTGCGATGGCGAAAGGCTTTTTGCAGGAGCTGCCGGCTGCGCCGAGATGCTTTTCGTAGGATGGGTTGAGCTTGCGAAACCCATGCGGCCATCGGCGATGGGTATCGCTTCGCTCAACCCATCCTACGCCGGGGTTCTCCTGCACCTACGAAAAACCCTAGGCAATTGCAGCTACGCGGCGGGCGCGGTTTCCCGTGCCAGGGCCAGGAAGGCGCTGGTCAGGCGCGCCTGGCGGCGTTCCTTCAGGCAGAACAGGTATTCGTCGATCAGCGGCGCGCCCTGCAGCTCCAGTACCCGCAGTTCGGGGTTATCCGGCACTTCCTGGCGCGAAATGATGCTCACCCCGAGGTTGCGGATCACCGCCTCGCGGATCGACTCGCGGCTGCCGATCTCCAGCATCGAGGCCGGCGTCACCGCGGACTCGCGCAGCAGCTTCTCGGTCAGCTCGCGGGTAGTGGAACCGGCCTCGCGCATCAGCAGGCAATGGTTGCGCAGCTCGCCCAGGGCCACCGAGCGCTGCGCCGCCAGCGGGTGGCTGCGGTGCACCGCCAGCACCAGCGGGTCGCGGCCGAGCACCAGGTGGATCAGCCGCGCGTCCTCCACCGGCTGCGACGAGGCCGCCAGGTCCACCCGGCATTCGTAGAGGGCCTCCAGCACCTGCTGCGAGTTGCCGATCTCCACCGACACCTCGATCTGCGGGTAACGCTCGCGGAAGGCCTTGATCAGCCCCAGCACGTAGTAGGGCGAAGTGGCGCCGATGCGCAGGCTGCCCTGCATCTGTCCGCAGTTGCGCAGGAAGAACTCGATGTCCGACTCCTGCTGCAGCAGCGCCTGGACCATGGGCAGCAGGCGCGCGCCTTCGTCGGTGAGGGTCAGGCGGCGGCCGCCGCGGTAGAACAGCTCCACGGCGTACTGGCCTTCCAGGCTGCGGATCTGCGTGGTCACCGTCGGCTGGCTGAGGCCGAGCTTCTTCGCCGCCTGGGTGATGCTGCCCAGGCGGGCCACCATATAGAAGGCCTTGAGTTCGGCGCTCAGCATCGCTCGGACCGCTCCGGGAAATGGCTCATCGCTTCTCCGTCATCGCCAGACGCCTGGATTCGACTATCGGGTATCGGCGCCAGGCGCAGTGGCAAGAAACCGGGGGCAATGAGGAAACGGCGGGAAGGATGGCGTCCCCAACTGGATTCGAACCAGTATCTAGCCCTTAGGAGGGGCTTATTCTATCCCTTGAACTATGGGGACACGCCTGGGCCCGCGGCGGCTGCCGGGACCGGGTGGGCATGTTAACCAGCGTCGACGCATTTGTCATGCCGCGGCGCGGATTTCGCACCTGCCGAGAAGGCCCGCCTGAACGAACAGCGGCCTCAGCCTGGCGTTGCCGCTGCGCTGAGCCCGGCATCCTCCAGCAGGGCCAGCAAGCTGCGCACGCTGGTCTCCAGGCTGGCGGAGTTGTCCAGCACCCGCAGCGGCGGCGCCAGGCCCTCGGCGAAGGCGGCATTGCGCGCCAGGCGCGCCTCGATCTCCGCCAGGGTTTCCCGGCCGCGGGCGACCAGGCGCTGGCGCAACACCTCGGGGGCGACCTGCAGGAGCACCGCGAGCAGGCCGGGATAGCGCCGCCGCGCTTCCTCCAGGTAGCCGCGCGAGCCGTTGACCAGCACGACGCGCCCCTGGGCCAGCCAGTGGTCGATCTGCCGCGGGATGCCGTAGCACAGGCCATTGGCCCGCCAGCTCATGGCGAAGGCGCCCTCGCGCTCCAGGCGCTCGAAGGCCTCGGGGGTCACCGCTTCGGCGTCCTCGCCGCGAGCCTCGGCGGAACGGGTGATCACCCGCCGCACGACCTGCCCGCCCCGCTCGGCCAGCGGCGCCGCCGCGGCCTGGAGCAGGCTGTCCTTGCCCGAGCCCGAAGGCCCCATCAGATAGATCAACTTGCCGCTCATGCTCATCTCTGCACCGCGCCTCCCGGGGCGCGGACGCCGCGTATGATACCCGCCCGCCGGCGCCGCGGAAGCGGGAAAATGGCCGGCCCGGCGCTGCATGGCGAGCCAGGTTGCGACATCATCCGCGCCCCTCGTGAACCATTGCCCGTGCGGGTGGTCGGATGATGGCGCAATGGCGGCCGGGACCTGGGACTTGAGCTAATCTGAGCGAATGGAGCCCATGGGCCGCGCCACCCATCGAAAGAAAGATATGCAGATAGCCTCGCATTTCGGACGATTGGTGCTGGCATTTAGCCTTCATACGACGCAAAATACGTCGCAGAATTGACGTCAAGTAATTGGTCGGCCACCTGATTACTGCCCTTGCGCTGAACGGCCAACGGATTTCGCTGTCATAGGGACTCGAACACAGACCCCCTGGCACCGTTTCCCTGACTTACAGGTTTAATGTATGCGCCCATTGAAACAGGCAACCCCAAGCTACTCCAGTCGCACCGCCGACAAGTTCGTCGTCCGTCTGCCCGAAGGCATGCGCGAGCGTATCGCCGAGGTCGCCCGCAATCACCATCGCAGCATGAACTCGGAAATCATCGCCCGCCTGGAGCAGAGCCTGCTGCAAGAGGGCGCCCTGCAGGACAATCTCGGCATCCGCCTGGACAGCCCCGAGCTGAGCCTGCACGAGCGTGAGCTGCTGCAGCGCTTCCGCCAGCTGACCCACCGCCAGCAGAATGCGCTGATCGCCCTGATCGCCCACGATGCGGAAATGGCCAGCAACGCCTGAGCCCAGCTGCACCGAAGCGCTGTTCGCTTAAACGGAAATGCCGTTTCTCCCATGGGGGAAACGGCATTTTTCATTCCCGCGCCCCATGCCCCGTCCGGCGTGGCCGGTGAATCCGATCGCGGACAAGGTCCGCTCCTACGCCCGTGCCTCCCTGAACCTTAAGCTTGCGCCGAGGTGCTCTTCGTAGGATGGGTTGAGCTTGCGAAACCCATCGCACCATGGTGATGGGTATCGCTTCGCTCAACGCCATCCTACGAAAAGCCGTGCTTCCTGGACATGCGACACGGATGTAGCGAGAGCCCCGATTCCTGCCTGCAAAAAAACCTCCCCCGAAAACGCAAAAACCGCCCGAAGGCGGTTTTTCGCGGCCACTGCGGGCCTACATCAGGAACAGCGTGGCCAGGCCCAGGAAGATGAAGAACCCGCCGCTGTCGGTCATGGCGGTGATCATCACGCTGGGTCCCATCGC
>NZ_JWMC01000023.1:0-77934 GCF_000812405.1 Pseudomonas sp. PI1 | reverse complement strand
GCATGACCTCCTGAGCGCCGGTTTCGCTCGGCCTTCTGAAGGGGCGTTCCGGTGCGCTCGGGTATTTCTCTGGAAGTCCAAAAGCCAGAGCGAATGCGCTTTGGCTTTTCGTAGGAGCGAGCTTGCTCGCGAACCCAGGGTTCGCGTTCTCGGGAATGACGAGAGGAGGCAGGCGTTCCGGGATGACGCCGAACTCCCCGCACGCTCCGAACAGCCCCCTCTCCCTTTGGGAGAGGGCTGGGGTGAGGGAGCGAGGCCAAGCTGGCGCACCTTCGCTGAACTACCACATATCGCTTAAGTGAACAGCATTACGGCACTCAGGCGGGGCTTTTCATTGGCCTAAACCTCAACGCGCCGCAGTACGCCCGCCCTTCTTCTTGCCACCGAGCAAATGCGAGAACACCGCATGCAGGTCGCCCGAGGCGCTGTCGCCTTCCAGGTTCAGCTTGTCGTCGATGTGCGCCATGTGGTGCATCATCAGGGTCACGGCCTTCTCCTTCTCGCCCTTCTCGATGGCGTCGAGGATTTCGTTGTGCTCGTCGAACGAGCAGTGCGAGCGGCCGCCCGCCTCGTACTGGGCGATGATCAGCGAGGTCTGCGACACCAGGCTGCGCTGGAAGCTGACCAGCGGGGCGTTCCTGGCCATTTCCGCCAGCTTGAGGTGGAACTCGCCGGACAGGCGGATGCCCGCGCCGCGGTCGCCGCGGGCGAAGCTGGCCTGTTCCTGCACCACCATCTCGCGCAGCTCGGCCAGGGCCTCGGCGCTGGCGTTGTCCACCGCCAGCTCGGTAATGGCGCGCTCGACGGTGCGCCGGGCGAAGAGGATCTGCCGGGCCTCATCGATGCTCGGGCTGGCCACCACCGCGCCGCGGTTGGGGCGCAGCAGCACCACCTGCTCGTGGGCCAGGCGCGACAGGGCGCGGCGGATGATGGTGCGGCTGACGCCGAAGATTTCGCCCAGGGCCTCCTCGCTCAGCTTGGTGCCCGGCGCCAGGCGCTGTTCGAGGATGGCGTCGAAGATGTGCGCGTAGACGATCTCGTCCTGCGTGCCGGTACGGCTCTTGCCGTTGCGCGCCGGCTTCTTGATCTGTTGCAGCGGGTCGGTCATGGATCCTCAACCTTGTTGGGCGGACCGGCGGCCTGGGCAATCCGCTACCAGGTACGCGGGCGCGACGAAATGATGGCCACCAGTGTACACAAAATGCCCAGCACCGCGCACCCGGCGCATCCCCCCTGCCATGCGGCATTCAGCCGTCCCCTCTGTACAAATTCCGCGCAATGCCTGAGCGAATCTTCCGATGAATTGTTTGGAAGAAGGCGGAAGACAGGTACGAAACATTATTTGATTTTTTTGTATACAACCTCATAATCGCGGCGTGACTTCCTGACTCGCAAGTCAAGAACACACCCTCAAGCCTTCCGCCGAGCCAGGGACGCAGGTGAACCAGCCGACGGCAAGGACCAACAACAAGAGCGTTGAGGAGTACCCGCTGTGGAAAGCACCAAACAAGAACAACAAACCGCTGTCGCCTCCAGCCCACCCGCCACCGGCCTGCTCGAACGCCTGTTCAAGCTCAGCCAGCACGGCACCACGGTGAAGACGGAACTGGCCGCCGGCCTGACCACCTTCATCACCATGGCCTACATCATCTTCGTCAACCCCAACATCATGGCCGACGCCGGGGTCAACCACGGGGCGGCCTTCGTCGCCACCTGCCTGGCCGCCGCCCTGGGTTGCTTCCTGATGGGCCTGTACGCCAACTGGCCGGTGGGCCTGGCGCCGGGCATGGGCCTCAACGCCTTCTTCACCTACACCGTGGTCAAGACCATGAACTACAGCTGGGAGATCGCCCTGGGCGCGGTGTTCATCTCCGGCGTGCTGTTCATGGTGCTGACCTTCTCGCGCATCCGCGAATGGCTGCTCAACAGCATCCCGCCGAGCCTGCGCTTCGCCATGGGCGCGGGGGTCGGGCTGTTCCTCGGGCTGATCGGCCTGAAGACCGCCGGCATCGTGGTCGCCAGCCCCGCCACCCTGGTGCACCTGGGCGACCTGACCAAGCCCGGCCCGCTGCTGGCGGCGATCTGCTTCCTGATGATCGCCGTGCTGGAATACCGCCGGGTGTTCGGCGGCATCCTCATCAGCATCCTCACCGTCACCGTGGCCGGCATCGCCCTGGGCCTGGTGCAGTTCGGCGGGGTGTTCTCGATGCCGCCGAGCCTGGCGCCGACCTTCCTGGCCATGGACATCGCCGGCGCCTTCAACGTGACCATGATCAGCGTGATCCTGGCCTTCCTCTTCGTGCACATGTTCGACACCGCCGGCACCCTGATGGGCGTGGCCCAGCGCGCCCATCTGGTGCGCGAGGACGGCCGCATCGAAAACCTGTCCAAGGCGATGAAGGCCGACAGCACCTCCAGCGTGGTCGGCGCCGTGCTCGGCGTGCCGCCGGTGACCAGCTACGTGGAAAGCGCCGCGGGCGTGGCCGCCGGCGGCCGCACCGGGCTGACCGCGGTGACCGTCGGCGCGCTGTTCGTCGCCGCCATGTTCTTCGCCCCGCTGGCCGGCATGATCCCCGCCTACGCCACCGCCGGCGCGCTGATCTACGTGGCCATGCTGATGATGGGCGGCCTGGCGCACATCGACTGGCAGGAACACACCGAGACTATCCCGGCCATCGTCACCGTGATCATGATGCCGCTGACCTTCTCGGTGGCGGACGGCATCGCCATGGGCTTCGTGACCTACGTGGCGATGAAGGTCTTCACCGGCCGCCACAAGGACGTGACCGTCAGTCTGTATGCACTCTGTGCAATATTTGTAGCCAAATTCATCTTCCTGTAATCTGGAGCGGCCCCGCCACGGCCCCGACGCATGCCTGCGTCGGGGCCTTTGCATTCGAGAGCCCGCGATGAACCTGGAAACCTGGCTGCTCTACAGCAGCGCCGCCCTGATCGTGATCCTGATTCCCGGCCCGCTGTCGCTGCTGATGGTCAGCAACAGCCTCAACTATGGCCTGCGCCGTTCGCTGCCGGCCTTCCTCGGCGGGGTCAGCGCCTCCATCTGCCTGCTCAGCGCCTCGGCCCTGGGCCTGGGCGCGCTGCTGCTGGCCTCGGAGAAGCTGTTCAGCGTGCTCAAGGTGCTGGGCGCGCTCTACCTGTTCTACCTGGCCTGGCAGAGCTGGCAGGAATCGCGCATCGCCGGCCAGCCGCGCGCCGCCGAGGAGATGCCGGTCAACCCGGGCTTCCGCAGCCTGTACTGGAAGGCCTTCGGCCTGGGCGCCAGCAACCCGAAGGACATCCTGTTCTTCGCCGCCTTCCTGCCGCAGTTCCTCAAGGCCGACCATCCGCTGTGGCAGCAGCTGCTGGTGATGATCCTCACCTGGGCGCTGCTCGACTTCGCCTGCAAGCTGTTCTACGGCCTCAGCGCCCGCGGCGCGGCGCGCTTCCTGCGCTCGGGCAAGGGCCAGGCCTGGTTCAACCGCGGCAGCGCCGCGCTCTTCGCCACCGCCGGCGGGGCTTCGTTGCTGAGCCGCTGAGGTCCATAGAACCGTTCGCGAGCAAGTTCGCTCCTACAGGCGCCAACGCTTTTCGTAGGAGCGAGCTTGCTCGCGAACGGTGTTTACCGGCAGCAATCGTGTTCAGGGCTGACTCCGCCCCTCTCCCCAACCCTCGACTGCGCGCCCCGCCCTGAAGGGAGAGGGAGCTGTCCTGCGCGAACGAGAGGTTCGGCATCAACCTGTAGGAGCGGGCCCTGCCCGCGATTTCGCGCGCAGGGCGCGCTCCTACATGGGAACGCGGTTGGGATGGAGTGGAGCGATACCCATCGCCATGGCCCGATGGGTATCGCTTCGCTCAACCCATCCTACGAAAGCACCTCGGCGCAAGAGCGCACAGGCAAAAAAAGACCCGCCAGAGGCGGGCCGATGGGACTCCACGAAGAGTCGGGTGGGAAGTCGGTGGCGGCCTAGCTGCCGCGGTAGGTCGAGTAGCTGTACGGCGAGATCAGCAGTGGCACGTGGTAGTGGTCGCTTTCCGAGGCGATGCCGAAGCGCAGCACCACCTGGTCGAGAAAGGCCGGCTGCGGCAGTTGCACGCCGCGGGCGCGGTAGTAGTCGCCGGCGTTGAACTGCAGCTGGTAGACCCCGGCGCGGAAGTCCTCGCCCTGCAGCAGCGGCTCGTCGCAGCGGCCGTCGTCGTTGGTCACGCGGGTGGCGACCAGTTCCAGCTGCTGGCCTTCCACGCGGTAGAGCTCGACCTTGATGCCATGGCCGGGGCAGCCGTGGGCGGAATCCAGTACGTGCGTCGTCAAACGTCCCATGGGCTCTGGGCATCCCCGGCGCGGCCGGCGGACGCCGTCCTCCTTCTCGGTGTGGTGTGGGTTGCACCCCGCAGGCAGCGGCCGGCCGGGTGGGTTGGATGGGACGAAAATACGCCATCACCCAAACATTGTATACAAAAAATTTGCTCCAGCGCCCCGAAACGGCACCCACGCACCAGCACGCGGCATTTCGATCCGCAGCCGGAGCCAGGAAGGCCACAGCCCGCCGGGCTGACCGTTCGGGCAGGTAGTTTGCTTGCTTTACCGACGGATGCGGATGACGACGGATGGCGAAATCGGCACGCGGGATTGTATTTACATACGGCCACACAACTTGTATACAATGTCTCGCAACACGGTGACGCACGCCCTACCGCCCGCGCCGCCCCCAACAAGAAGGAACACTGCAGTGAGCGCTGACTACCCACGCGACCTGATCGGTTACGCCGACAACCCTCCCCACCCGCACTGGCCGGGCGACGCCCGCATCGCGCTGTCCTTCGTGCTCAACTACGAGGAAGGCGGCGAGCGCTGCATCCTCCATGGCGACAAGGAATCCGAGGCCTTCCTCTCCGAGATGGTCGCCGCCCAGCCGCTGCAGGGCGCGCGCAACATGAGCATGGAATCCCTCTACGAATACGGCAGCCGCGCCGGCGTCTGGCGCCTGCTCAAGCTGTTCAGGAAATACGACCTGCCGCTGACCATCTTCGCCGTGGCCATGGCCGCCCAGCGCCACCCGGACGTGATCAGGGCGATGGTCGCCGCCGGCCACGAGATCTGCAGCCACGGCTACCGCTGGATCGACTACCAGTACATGGACGAGGCCCAGGAGCGCGAGCACCTGCTGGAAGCCATCCGCATCCTCACCGAGCTGACCGGCGAGCGCCCGCTGGGCTGGTACACCGGCCGCACCGGCCCGAACACCCGGCGCCTGGTGCGCGAGGAAGGCGGCTTCCTCTACGACTCCGACACCTACGACGACGACCTGCCCTACTGGGACCCGCAGAGCACCGCCGAGAAGCCGCACCTGGTGATCCCCTACACCCTGGACACCAACGACATGCGCTTCACCCAGGTGCAGGGCTTCAACAAGGGCGACGACTTCTTCGAATACCTCAAGGACGCCTTCGACGTGCTCTACGCCGAAGGCGCCGAGGGCGCGCCGAAGATGCTCTCCATCGGCATGCACTGCCGCCTGCTCGGCCGCCCGGCGCGCCTGGCCGCGCTGGAGCGCTTCATCCAGTACGTGAAGGGCTTTGAAAAGGTCTGGATCGCCCGCCGCGTCGACATCGCCCGCCACTGGCACGAAAAGCACCCGTTCAAGGAGAGCCAGGCATGAGCCGCTTCCAGACCCTCACCCCGGCCAGCCTCGACCGCGCGGCCTTCGTCGCCGCCTTCGCCGACATCTACGAGCACTCCCCCTGGGTGGCCGAGAAGGCCTACGACCTGGGCGTGGACGAAAGCCTCAACGACATCGAGAGCCTGCAGCAGCGCATGGCCGACATCCTCCTGTCGGCCAGCCATGAAGCCCAGCTGGCACTGATCAATGCTCACCCGGACCTCGCCGGCAAGGCCGCGGTGCGCGGCGAGCTGACCGCCTCCAGCACCTCCGAGCAGGCCGGCGCCGGCATCCACGAATGCACTGCCGAGGAATTCGCCCGCTTCAACGAACTCAACGATGCGTACAAGGCGAAATTCGGCTTCCCCTTCATCAAGGCGGTGAAGGGCAGCAACCGCCACCAGATCCTCGCGGCCTTCGAGGAGCGCATCCACAACACGCCGGAGCAGGAATTCCAGACCGCCCTGGCCGAGATCAACAAGATCGCGATGTTCCGCCTGCAGCAGCTCTGAGCCGCGCAACCGGAAATTCACGTCACCAAGGAGAACAAGATGAGAACCTACAACGCTCCCTTCGAGAAATTCGTCAACCTGGCCGACGAGCGCCTGGGGAGCAAGGTGATCAGCGTCACCGACGAATGGTTCGCCGCTGCCAGCCGCATGCTGCAGCCCACCCCCGCGGTGTGGAAGGAAGGCGTATTCGACGACAACGGCAAGTGGATGGACGGCTGGGAATCCCGCCGCAAGCGCTTCGAAGGCTATGACCACGCGGTGATCCGCCTGGGCGTGCCGGGCTCGATCAAGGGCGTGGACATCGACACCAGCTTCTTCACCGGCAACTTCCCGCCGTCGGCCTCCCTCGACGGCTGCTTCGTCGCCGAAGGCGAGCCGAACGACGACACCCAGTGGACCGAAGTGCTGTCCTCCGTCGAGCTGCAAGGCAACAGCCACCACTACCACGAAATCAACGACGAGCGCCCCTACACCCACCTGCGTCTGAACATCTACCCGGACGGCGGCGTGGCGCGCCTGCGCGTGTACGGCATCCCGTTCCGCGACTGGGCCAAGCAGAATCCCGACGAGCAGGTCGACCTGGCCGCGGCCCTCAACGGCGGCCGCGCCCTCGCCTGCTCCGACGAACACTTCGGCCGCATGAGCAACATCCTCAACCCCGGCCGCGGCGTGAACATGGGCGACGGCTGGGAAACCGGCCGCCGCCGCACCCCGGGCAACGACTGGGTGATTGTCGCGCTGGGCCACGCCGGCATCGTCGAGAAGATCGTCGTCGACACCCTGCACTTCAAGGGCAACTACCCGGAGAGCTGCAACATCCAGGCGGCCTTCGTGAAGGGCGGCACCGACAGCCAGATCGCCACCCAGAGCCTGTACTGGCGCGAACTGCTGCCCAGCCAGAAGCTGCAGATGCACAACGAGCACACCTTCATCGAGCAGATCAAGGAACTGGGCCCGATCACCCACGTGCGCCTGAACATCTTCCCGGACGGTGGCGTCAGCCGTCTGCGCCTGTTCGGCAAGGTGGCCAGGTAAGCGAAACACCGCCGTCGTCCCCGCTGGCGCGGGGGGCCAGAGACACTGGGCCCCCGCGTTCGCGGGAGTGACGGAAAAAGCGGTTCCCGGGCCCCGCCCGGGTTCAGTACAACAAATACAAGTGACCAGCCATGCGTACCCTGAAGATCGAACCGTTGACCAAGGAAGCCTTCGCCCCGTTCGGTGATGTCATCGAGACCGAGGGCAGCGCCCACTTCATGATCAACAACGGTTCCACCCGCCGCTATCACAAGCTCGCCACGGTCGAGACCGCGCAGCCCGAGGATAAGGCGATCATCAGCATCTTCAGCGCCGAAGCACTGGAGATGCCCTTGCGCATCCGCATGCTGGAGCGTCATCCGCTGGGCAGCCAGGCCTTCGTCCCGCTGCTCGGCAACCCCTTTCTGGTCGTGGTCGCGCCACTTGGCGACGTACCTGTACCGGGCCTTGTCCGCGCCTTCCTGACCAACGGAAGGCAGGGCATCAATTACCACCGCGGCGTCTGGCACCACCCGGTGCTGACGATCGAAAAGCGGGATGACTTCCTGGTGGTCGATCGCAGCGGTTCCGGCAACAACTGCGACGAGCATTTCTTCACCGAGGACGAGCAACTGCTCCTCGACCCCCAACTAAACTAATAAGAGAGGCCCGTCCGCCGCGACGCCGGCGCCCGGGCAAGAGGTAATGACTGTGGAAGCACATCTCATCGAATGGGCGAACCTGCTGGTTCGCTGGATTCACATGATCGTCGGCATCGCCTGGATCGGTGCCTCGTTCTACTTCGTCTGGCTGGAAAACAACCTCAACCGCGTCAACCCGCGCGAGGGGCTCTCGGGTGACCTCTGGGCGATCCACGGTGGCGGCATCTACCACCTGGAGAAATACAAGCTGGCGCCGCCGAAGATGCCGGACAACCTCCACTGGTTCAAATGGGAGGCCTACTCCACCTGGCTCTCGGGCGTGTGCCTGCTGACCATCGTCTTCTACCTGAACCCCAGCCTGTACCTGGTGGCCCCGGGCAGCGACCTGGCGCCCGCCGCGGCCATCGCCATCGGCATCGGCTCGCTGATCGCCGGCTGGTTCATCTACTCCGGCCTGTGCGACTCGCCGCTGGGCAAGACCCCCGCCCTGCTCGGCGCCATCCTGTTCGCCCTGCTGGTGCTCGCCGCCTACCTGCTCAGCCAGGTATTCAGCGGCCGCGGCGCCTACCTGCACGTCGGCGCGATCATCGGCACCATCATGGTCGGCAACGTGTTCCGGGTGATCATGCCGGCCCAGCGCGCGCTGGTTAAGGCCATCGAGGAAGGCCGCGAGCCCGACCCGGTGCTGCCGGCCAAGGGCCTGCTGCGTTCGCGCCACAACAACTACTTCACCCTGCCGGTGCTGTTCATCATGATCAGCAACCACTTCCCGAGCACCTACGGCAGCCACTACAACTGGCTGATCCTGGCGTGCATCGCGGCGCTGGCGGTGATAGTGCGGCACTACTTCAACACCCGCCACAACGGCAACGGCATGGCCTGGGCCCTGCCCGCCGGCGCCGTGGGCATGATCGCCCTGGCCTTCGTCACCGGCCCGACGCTGCAGAGCGCCGCCCCCGCCGGCAACGCCGCGCAGGTGCAGTACCAGCCGCTGCCGGAAACCGCCATCGGCGGCAAGACCGCCGCCGAACGCGCCAAGGAAGCGGCCGACAAGCCCGCCGCCGCGCAGGCCCAGGCGCAAGCCTCGGCGCCCGCTGGCGTGGATTTCGACAAGGTTCATCACGTGATCCAGGAGCGCTGCGTGGCCTGCCACTCGGCCAAGCCGACCAGCCCGCTGTTCAGCGCGGCCCCGGCCGGCGTGATGTTCGACACCCCGCAGCAGATCCAGGCCCAGGCCGCGAAGATCCAGGCCCTGGCCGTGGCCTCGCAGGTGATGCCGCTGGGCAACATCACCCAGATGACCCAGGACGAGCGCAACCTGCTCGGCAACTGGATCGCCAAGGGCGCCCAGACCAACTGAGCCACCGCGGTTCGCCGGAACCAGAAAGACCGCACCTTCGGGTGCGGTTTTTTTATGCCCGCGGGGGCTCACGGCGAGCTGGCGAGTTGTAGGAGCAACTATCTTACCGACTGCGTCAGGGGCGCTCTTCGTAGGATGGGTTGAGCTTGCGAAACCCATGTTGCCGTGGCGATGGGTATCGCTTCGCTCAACCCATCCTACGAGGCTTTGAACCCACCTGCAGGAACATCGAACCCATGAAATAAAAATGTAGTCCCACCCGACCTACGGCTACATCCCGCCAAGACCACGGAACACGCGGCCTAGAGCGACCCGAAACCCATCATTCACAAGCCGACCGGAGAGTTGTATACAAAAACATATTGAAGCGAATACACATCGACGCTATAAAGTCCCGCACCGCTTCACCCGCACGGCCCCGGGGGTGTGGCGAGCCAGTACTACCCGGCCGCCGAGCCTGATCGGCGTCCACCAGTGACACAACAATAAAAATCGAGGTGTTGCATGTCCGAGGTAACTGAGCGCCACGCGGCCGGCTCGTCCGCCGACCAGCGTCTGCCGTTGCTGCAACTGCTGCTGGTGGGATTCCAGCACGTGCTCCTGATGTACGGCGGCGCCGTGGCCGTCCCGCTGATCGTCGGCCAGGCCGCCGGCCTGTCCCGCGAGGAAATCGCCTTCCTGATCAACGCCGACCTGCTGGTCGCCGGCATCGCCACCGTGGTGCAGTCGCTGGGCATCGGCCCGGTCGGCATCCGCATGCCGGTGATGATGGGCGCCAGCTTCGCCGCCGTCGGCAGCATGGTGGCCATGGCCGGGATGCCCGGCGTGGGCATCAACGGCATCTTCGGCGCGACCATCGCCGCCGGCCTGTTCGGCATGCTCGTCGCGCCCTTCATGAGCCGCATCGTGCGCTTCTTCCCGCCGCTGGTGACCGGCACCGTGATCACCTCCATCGGCATGTGCCTGTTCCCGGTGGCCATCAACTGGGCCGGCGGCGGCAAGGGCGCGGCCAACTTCGGCGCCCTGGAATACCTGTTCCTGTCCAGCCTGGTGCTGGCCGCCATCCTGCTGGTCAACCGCTTCCTCAAGGGCTTCTGGACCAACGTCTCGGTGCTCATCGGCATGCTGCTGGGCTATATCGTCGCCAGCGCCATGGGCATGGTCGACCTGTCCGGCATCGACGCCCGCCCGGCCTTCGAGGTGGTCACCCCGCTGCACTTCGGCGCGCCCAGCTTCCACCTGGCGCCGGTGCTGTCGATGTGCCTGGTGGTGCTGATCATCTTCGTCGAGTCCACCGGCATGTTCCTCGCCCTGGGCAAGATCACCGACGACGAGATCTGCCCCAGGCGCCTGCGCCGCGGCCTGCTGTGCGATGCCACGGCGTCGTTCTTCGCCGGCTTCATGAACACCTTCACCCACTCGTCGTTCGCCCAGAACATCGGCCTGGTGCAGATGACCGGGGTGCGCAGCCGCTTCGTCACCGTGGCCGCCGGCGGCTTCCTGATCCTCCTCAGCCTGATGCCCAAGGCCGCCTACGTGGTCGCCTCGATCCCGCCGGCGGTGCTCGGCGGCGCCGGCATCGCCATGTTCGGCATGGTCGCCGCCAGCGGCATCCGCATCCTCCACGAGGTGGACATCGTCGACCGCCGCAACCAGCTGCTGGTGGCGGTGAGCATCGGCATGGGCATGGTCCCGGTGGTGCGCCCGGACTTCTTCGCCGCCCTGCCCGCCTGGATGGAACCGATCACCCACAGCGGCATCGCCATGACCGCGATCTGGGCCGTGCTGCTCAACCTGCTGTTCAACATCCTCGGCGAACGTGGCCGCGACGCCCTCTGCGGGCACCACTGAAGCCGACGCTTTCGGCGGGCCCCTCCCGACGCCCGCCGCTTCCAGCCGCGCCTCACTCCTGCGCGGCTTTTTTCATTCGCGCGGTAGTGACTGGAGCATCTGCCGGCGCAGTGCCGTAGGGGTCAAGAGCGCCTACACCGCCGGGAAGCTCCACTCGCGAGCCAGCTCGCTCCCACGAACCGGGAGAACCGCCGAACCGGATCAGAACACCAGCTTGTAGCCAATGCTGAACAACATCACCGCCAGGCACGGCCGCAGGACGTTGTCGGGAATGCGCCCGGACAGATGGCTGCCCAGGTAGATCCCCGGCAGCGAACCGCACAGCAGGTACCCCAGCAGTTGCCAGTCCATGTTGCCCATGCTGGCGTGGCCCAGGCCGGCCACCAGGGTCAGGGGCACCGCGTGGGCGATCTCGGTGCCCACCAGGCGCCGGGTGGCGAGGAAGGGATAGAGCACGAACAGCGCCACCGTGCCCAGCGCGCCGGCGCCGATGGAAGTCAGCGCGACCATCGCGCCAAGCACCACGCCGGTGAGAATCGTGAGGCCGTTGAGGCTGGCGCCGCCCAGGTGGTAATGGTCGCCGGCATGCTTGTGGGCGAAGGCCAGCAGCTTCTGCTTGAACAGGATGGCCAGGGCGGTGAGCAGCAGGACCACGCCCAGGGCGTGCTTGATCACCGTGTTCAGCGCCTGGGTGTCGGCGCCCAGGCTGTGCAGGAACAGCAGGGTCAGGCCCGCCGCCGGCACGCTGCCGAGGGTCAGCCAGCCGGTGATGCGCCAGTCGACGTTCTTGTGCCGGGTGTGCACCAGCACACCGCCGGACTTGGTGATGGCCGCGTACAGCAGGTCGGTGCCCACGGCGGCCGCCGGGTTGATGCCGAACCAGAGCAGGATGGGCGTCATCAGCGAACCGCCGCCGACGCCGGTCATGCCCACGATGAACCCGACCAGCAAGCCTGCGACAACGAAACCAAGGACGCCGAATTCCATCAACCCTTCCTGAAAGCCGTGAACGGCTTGCGAAAACCGGCGGGCAGGATAGCGGCTTTCCTTATAAGCGCTTATATCAATATCGACTTAATTTATAACCAAATCTTAAAGCGCCGCCCACGAAAAAGGGGCCCGCAGGCCCCTTCTCCGTCACGCGCCGGTCAGTCGCTGTCCGGCTTGCTGTCCACCACGCCGGTGGTGTTGTTCAGCAGGCTCTTGGTCGCGGTCTGGATGAAGGATTCCAGGCGCTTCTTCAGCTCGGCCTCGTCCGGCACACCCTGCACGCGCTCGGCCTTGGGATGGGCGCCGACCTGGTAGTCGTACACGCGGATGTCGCCTTCCTTGGGCTTGATCAGGATGCGGTTGCCGGAAAGGATGGCCACCACCTGTTCGCTGCCCGAGGGCTTGATCACGCCGAAGCCCTTGTCGCCGGCCGGCAGGTTCAGCAGGTCGCGGCCCCAGCACTGGTGGCGCACCTCGCCGCCCAGGCGGCCCATGATGGTCGGCACTATGTCGATCTGGGTGCCGACGGTGTCGCGGCTGGCGCCGTACTTCTCCTGGATGCCCGGGGCGATGATCAGCAGCGGCACGTTGAAGCGGAACAGGTCCATCTCGGTCAACTGTTCCGGCGCGCCGAAGCCGTGGTCGCCCACCACCACGAACAGGGTGTCCTTGTAGTACGGCGACTTCTTGGCCTTCTCGAAGAACTGGCCCAGCGCCCAGTCGGAGTAGCGCATGGCGGTCAGGTGCTCGTCGAGGCTGCCGTTGCCGGTCACGCGCTCCACCGGCAGGTCCTTGGGCAGTGCGTAGGGCACGTGGTTGGAGAGCGTCTGCAGCAGGGCGTAGAAGGGCTTGCCGCTGGCCGCCAGGCGGTCCAGTTCCTCGTTGCCGCGGGAGAACATGTCCTGGTCGGACACGCCCCAGGTCGGGTCGGAGAACACCGGGTTCACGAAGTCGTTGCGGCCGACAAAGGTGGTCATGCCCTGGTTGGCGAAGAAGCCGGACTGGTTGTCCCAGGCGAAGTCGCCGTTGTAGACGTAGACGTCGTCGAACTGGCGCGCGCTGAGCAGCTGCGGCAGGCCGGAGAACTTGTGGCCGCCCTCGGGCGTCTGCATCAGGTACTCGAAGCCCGGCAGGTTGGGGAAGCAGGCCATGGTGGCGAACATGCCCTGGTGGGTATGGGTGCCGTTGGAGAAGAACTGGGTGAACAGCAGGCCTTCCTTCGACAGCTTGTCGAAGTACGGGGTGATGTTGCCCGGCGCGCCCAGGGCGCCGACGAAGTGGCCGGCGAAGCTTTCCATGAGGATCACCACCACGTTCTTCACGCCTGGCAGCGTGCCTTCGGCCGGCGGGGTGAAGTCGCGGCGGATGGCCGCGTCGTCGGCGTCCACCAGCTTGTCGTTGGGCGTCAGCAGCATCTGCCGCACGGTGTCGCGGGCCTGGTCGTCGGGCAGGGTGGCCTTCCAGATGTTCGCGCGGTCCTCGCCGAAGCGGTCCTCGGCGGCCTTGAGCAGGGTCATGGAGCCGTTCAGGCCCAGGTGGTTGGCGAACATCGAGTCGGTGGTGAAGGCATCGCCCCAGCGCAGCGGCGGGCCCTGGCGCAGGGTGCCGCGGTAGGCGACGCCGGCCACCAGCACCACCACCAGCAGGGCGGCGACGCGCAGGTACCAGGCGGCGGCCGAGGCGCCCACGGCGCTGGGCCGGGTGGCGCGGTCGACGCCGCGGAACAGCATGAACAGCAGCCAGGTGGCCATGGCCCAGGCCAGCAGGTAGCGGACCACCGGGTAGCCGTACCAGATCATGCTCATGACCGTCTTCGGGTCTTCGGACATGTACTGGAACACCAGGCTGTTCAGGCGCTGGTGGAACTCGCGGTAGAAGTCCAGCTCCAGCACGCCGAGGAACAGCGTCAGGCTGGCCAGGGCGGTCAGCCACAGGCGCCAGAACATGCGCCAGCGCATGGCGGTGACGCTGGCCAGGGCGAAGATCATCGGCGCGACTATCAAGATCACCGCGCGGATGTCGAAGCGCAGCCCGGTGACGAAGGCCTCGACGAAGGCGCTGGCCGGGGTGTCGCCGATCAGCTCGCGGTTGTAGATCAGCAGCGCCAGGCGCAGCAGGGAGAACATCAGCATCAGCGCCAGGCTGCCGAGCAGGATGAACCCCAGGTGGCTGGACACCGTGGCGCGCGCCAGGTTGGCGGCGCGCTGGCGGGTATTCAGGACTTCCGATTGGCCCATGTTTCAGGTTCCGTTCTGTGCAACGTTCGGTTCGGGCGCCCTCCCCTGCGGGGAGGTGCGGAGGCTCCACGTCCGGGAGCCGGACGTGGAGCGGGCGGCGCATTCTAGTCGGTGAAAATTAGCCAGACCTTAAGAAAATGCCGTCAAGGTGTCGGATTATGCCCAACGCAAGTGAAAAAAGAGTCGCCGCCGCCGGATGGTTCCGACAACGGCGCTTGCGGATCAGTCGTTGTGCGGCTTGCCGATGGCCTGCAGCACGTACTGCGGCAGGGCGAAGGCGCCCTGGTGGATTTCCGGGTTGTAGTAGCGGGTGGCGATGCCGCTGGCGGCGAAGCGCTGGCGCAGGGTTTCCAGCGGCACGCGGCGCAGGGCGGGCTCAAGGGCGCCCCAGGCGAAGGTCATGGCGCCGCCGATGTAGGTGGGCACTGCTGCCTGGTAGAAGTGCCAGTCGGCGAACAGGCCGTTCATCCGACCGGCGGTGTTGCGCACGGTGTCCAGCTGCATGAACGGGGTGCCGTTCTGGGTGACCAGCACGCCGCCCGGGTTCAGGCAGCGGTGGCAGGCCTGGTAGAAGTTCTCGGAGAACAGCACCTCGCCCGGGCCGATGGGGTCGGTGGAGTCGGAGATGATCACGTCGAATTTGCGCTCGGTGGTGGCGACGAAGCGCATGCCGTCGTCGATCACCAGGTCCAGGCGCGCATCGTCGAAGGCGCCGTTGGAGTGGCGCGGCAGGAACTGCCTGCACATGTCGACCACGGTGCCGTCGATCTCGACCATGGTGATGTGCTCGACGCCGGCGTGCTTGCACACCTCGCGCAGCATACCGCCGTCGCCGCCGCCGATGATCAGCACGCGCCTGGCCGCGCCATGGGCAAGGATCGGCACGTGGGTGAGCATCTCGTGGTAGATGAACTCGTCGGCCTCGGTGGTCTGGATCACCCCGTCCAAGGCCATCACCCGGCCCATGCGGGCGTTCTCGAAGATCACCAGGTGCTGGTGCTCGGTGCGCACCTCGTGGAGCAGCTGGTCGACGCTGAAACGCTGGCCGTAGCCTTCGTAGAGGGTTTCCTGGTAATCGCGCATGGGCGGTCTCCCGGTTCAACGGTGAATGAAGCGGGCCGAGGGCCGGCCGTGAAAGGCGCGCATTCTACTGTGCAAGGCATGACAGGTCGAACCCGCGCACTTCGCCCATTCACCTTGCCTACTCACTTTGCCCGCTCACTTTGCCCGCTCAGTTTGAAAGCCAGCTGCGGGACGACAGCGCGGCGGCGGCGGGTTATGGTCAGCGCCATGAACGCACCCATCACGCCCCTCGTCCTGCACCTGCCCTACCAGCCGCCCTGGAACTGGGCACAGTTCCACGCCCATTTCGCCCTGCGCCGCCTGGCCGGGGTGGAAACCCTGGGCGAGGCGCATTACCGACGCAGCCTGCGCCTGGATGGCGTGCCCGGCTGGATGGACATCCGCCCGCTGGCCGACGAGCCGGCGCTGCGCCTGGAGCTGCACCTGGACGGCGCCGGCGCCGACAGCGCCCCGCTGGCCGCGCGGGTGCGCAAGATGTTCGACCTGGACAGCGACCCGCGGGCGGTGGCCGCGCACCTGGGCGCCGACCCGCTGCTGCGCCCGCTCGTCGAAGCCTGGCCAGGGCTGCGCCTGCCCTGCGCCTTCGATCCGTTCGAGCAGGCGGTGCGCGCCATCGTCGGCCAGCAGGTCACGGTAAAGGCCGCGGTGACCATCACCGGCCGCTTGGTGCAGCGCCTCGGCCAGCCCCTGGGCAACGCCGTGGCCGACGGCCCGCAGTACCTCTTCCCTACCCCGCGGGCCCTGGCCGAGGCGGACCTGGACGGCATCGGCATGCCCGGCAAGCGTGTGGCCAGCCTGCAGCGCTTCGCCGCCGCGGTGGCCGAAGGCGCCCTGGAACTGCACGTGGAGGATGGCGCGCAAGCGCTGGTGAAACGCCTCTGCGAGCTGCCCGGCATCGGCCCCTGGACCGCCGAATACGTGGCCCTGCGCGCCTTCGGCGAGGCCGACGCCTTCCCCACCGCCGACCTGGGCCTGCTCAAGTCGCCGGTCTGGGGCGAGGCCGGCACCAGCGCCCGCGACCTGCAACGCCGCGCCGAGGCCTGGCGCCCCTGGCGCGCCTACGCCGCCGTCTATCTCTGGCAAGCCTATTCGCAAGGCAGCCGCATCGGAGGATGAAGCCATGCATTACCGCTACTACGACAGCCCCCTCTGCCGCCTGCTGCTGGCCGGCGACGAACAGGGCCTGCGCATGCTCTACATGACCCCCTTCGAAGGCCACGAGCCGGGCCCGGACTGGCGCGAGGCCAGCAGCCAGGTCGACGACGTAATGAAGCAGCTGGACGAATACTTCGCCGGCAAGCGCAAGGTCTTCGAGGTGCGCCTGGCGCCCCAGGGCACCGAGTTCCAGCGCCAGGTCTGGCACGCGCTGACGCAGATTCCCTACGGCCACACCACCTGGTATGCCGACCTGGCCGAACGCATCGGCCGGCCGAAGGCGGTGCGCGCGGTGGGCGCGGCCAACGGCGCCAACCCGATCAGCATCATCATCCCCTGCCACCGGGTGATCGGCCGCGACGGCAGCCTCACCGGCTACGGCGGCGGCCTGCCGCGCAAGGAGGCGCTGCTGCGGCTGGAGGGGGTGATGGTGGGGGAATCGCGGGAGTTGGAGTTGGTTTGATGGGGTTTCCAGGTGGTTTTCGTATTTCGGGGAGACTCCGCCCCTCCCCCCAACCCTCTCCCTTTTCAGGGAGAGGGTTGGGGGGAGGGAGCGGAATCGATCCGAAACACCAATGCCAACCGGCAAACTCCATTCGCGAGCAAGCTCGCTCCTACGAAAACCCCGCCCCCGCTACACCCGCACGTTGCCCTTCGGCCCGGCGATCGCCCAGATCACCAGCCCGAGCAGCGGCAGGATGAGGATCACCAACACCCAGATGATCTTGATGGGTACGTCGGCGCTGCTCTTGAGCACGCTGATGATCGCCCAGACGTCGAGGGCGAAGATGATCAGGCCGATCAGGCCGTTGAAGGTCGAACCCATGGCGCCGCTCCCGCTGCTGGAGGTGTGCCCTCCAGCATAGACGGCGGCGGCCTCAGCAGCGGGCCGGGTCGATCAGGGCGAAGCTCGCCTGCGTCTCGTGGCCTTCCAGGGCGCCGCCCTCGCGGGCCAGGCCGATGGTTGCCAGGCCGGCTTCGCGGGCGGCGTCCAGCTCCTGCACCACGTCGGAGAGGAACAGCACCTGCTCCGCCGGCAGGTCGATGGCCTCAACGATGCGCGCGTAGGAGGCGGCCTCGCGCTTGGGCCCGCTGGTGGTGTCGAAGTAGCCGGAGAACAGCGGCGCCAGGTCGCCGGCCTCGGAGCAGCCGAAGATCAGCTTCTGCGCCTGGATCGAGCCGGAGGAGTAGACGTACAGGTCATAGCCCTCGGCCTTCCAGCGGCGCAGCGCCTCCACCGCGTCCGGGTAGACGTGGCCCTTGAGCTGGCCGGCGCGGTAGCCCTGCGCCCAGACCATGCCCTGCAGCGCTTTCAGCGGCGTGGCCTTGCGGTCTTCGGCGATCCACTGCAGGAGGATGGCGATGCAGCGCTCGACGTCGGCGCCGGCTTCGCCGCTCTCGGCGCGCACCGCGTCCAGCTGCGCGGCCACTTCCGGCTCGCCGGCGTGCTCGCGGACGAAATCCGGCAGGTGCGCGGCGGCATAGGGGAAGAGCACGTCGAAGACGAAGCTGACGGCGCTGGTGGTGCCTTCGATGTCGGTGAGGATGGCTTTGATCGGCATGGTAACTCCGGTGTAACGCTATCCGTAGGAGGAGCGGACCTTGTCCGCGATGACCGGAGGTTCCGGCGCGATTCGCGGATGAGATCCGCTCCTACGAAAGAAATAGAGCGCGGGGTGTCAGTCTTCCAGCAGCGGGAAGCGCCTGGCGATCTCGTCGCCGGTGAACTTCGCCACCCAGCCCTCGGGGTTGTTGAACAGGCGGATGGCCACGAAGTGCGGGCGCTCGCCCATGTCGAACCAGTGGCGGGTGCCGGCCGGCACCGAGATCAGGTCGTTCTTCTCGCAGAGCACGGCGTAGACGTGGTCCTCGACGTGCAGGGTGAACAGGCCGCGGCCGGCGACGAAGAAGCGCACTTCGTCCTCGCCGTGGCGGTGTTCGTCGAGGAACTTGGCGCGCAGCTCGTCCTTCTGCGGGTGGTCGGCGCTGAGGCTGACCACGTCGACGGTGACGTAGCCCTGCTCGTCCTTCAGGCGCTGGATCTCCGGCGCGTAGGCGGCCAGCACCTCGTCGGGGCTGGCGCCGGGGGCGATGGGCGCGCTGGCCTGCCAGCGCTCGAAGCGCACGCCGAGCTCGGCCAGGGTGGCGGCGATGTCCTCGGCGTGGGTCAGCAGCTTCAGCGGCTGCTCGGGGGCGGATTCGTGGTAGACGGTCAGGCTGCTCATGCTCGGGTCCTCGGGTACTGCCGGATTCGCTCAGCGCGTGCCGCCGCGAAGGCTGATCACTTTAAGTTCGCATTCGAAGAGGAATTCGAAGGCTTCCACCTGGCGCAGGGCGTCTTCCATGCGCGGCCCCCAAGTGTACAGGCCGTGGCCGCGGATCAGGTAGCCGGGGCAGTCCGGGTGGGCGTCCAGCCAGGGCTGGACCTTGGCCGCCAGGCGGGCGATGTCCTGGTCGTTGTCGAAGATCGGCACCGTCACCCGGCCCTCGTGGGTGGTGACGCCGGCGAAGGCCTTCTGCAGCTCGTAGTCTTCCAGCTCCAGGCGGTCGGCGGGGGTCAGGCGCGAAAGCACGGTGGCGTTCACCGAGTGGGTGTGCAGCACCGCGCCTATCTCGGCGCGCCAGGCGTACAGCTGGGTGTGCAGCAGCGTCTCGGCCGAGGGTTTCTTTCCCGCCTCGAGGCTGTTGCCGGCAAGATCGGTCTCCAGCACGTCGTCGACGCCCAGCTGGCCCTTGTGCTTGCCCGAGACGGTGAGCAGCGCGCGGTCGGCGGCCAGGCGCGCGGAATAGTTGCTGCTGGTGGCCGGCGACCAGCCGCGGCCATACAGGAAGCGCCCGGCCTCGATGATCTGGCGGGTCAGGTGTTCACGGTTGTTGCTCATGGCCGCTCCTCTTTCAGACGGGTACGGATGATAACGGCTGCGGCCAGCGCCGCCAGACTGGCGATGGCGAAAGTCCAGGCCGGGCCCAGGCTGGCCCAGCTGTAGCCGGAATAAAGCGCGCCCAGGGCGCCGCCGGTGCCGGCCAGGGCGGCATAGAGCGCCTGCCCTTGCCCCTGCTGGCGCGCCTGGAAGCTGCGCTGGACGAAATGGATGGCGGCGGCGTGGAAGGCGCCGAAGGTGGCCGCGTGCAGCAGCTGGGCGAACAATAGCAGGCCCAGGTGGTCGGCCAGGCTGCCCAGCAGCAGCCAGCGCAGCGCCGCCAGCAGGAAGCTCGCCGCCAGCACCTGGCGCAGGCTGAAGCGCCCCAGCAGGCGCGGCATCGCCAGGAACAGCAGCACCTCGGCCACCACGCCCAGGGCCCACAGCCAGCCGATCAGCCCGCGGCTGTAGCCGAGGGCCTCCAGGTGCAGGGTGAGGAAGGTGTAGTACGGCCCGTGGGACAGCTGCATCAGGCACACGCACAGGTAGAAGGCGATCACCCCCGGCTGGCGCAGCTGGGCCAGGAAGCCGCTGGCCGGCGCGTCGCCGTGGCGCCAGGCCGGCTGCGCGTTGGGCACCCACCAGCTGGCGGCGACGATGCCCAGCATGATCGCCAGCAGCGCCACGGGGTAATAGTCCAGGCTGGTGGCTTCGAACAGCCAGCCGAGGCCGACCACGGTGCAGATGAAGCCGATCGAGCCCCACAGGCGGATGCGGCTGTAGCTGGCGGTGCGCTCACCCAGGTGGGCCAGGGTGATGACTTCGAACTGCGGCAGCACCGCGTGCCAGAAGAACGCATGCCCGGCCATCACCAGCGCCAGCCAGGCGTAGCTGTGATCGAGGAAGATCAGCGCGAAGCACGCCGCCGTGCACAGCGCGCCGAAGCGCACGATGCGCAGGCGCTGGCCGGAACGGTCGCCCAGCCAGCCCCACAGGTTCGGCGCCACGCAGCGCATCAGCATGGGGATGGCCACCAGCTCGCCGATGCGCGCGGCGGAAAAGCCCAGGTGGTGGAAGTACAGGGCGAGGAAAGGCGCGGTCCCGCCCAGCAGGCAGAAATAGAAGAAGTAGAAGCTGGACAGGCGCCAGTAGGGGAAAGAAGCAGCCATGGGCTGGAAGCTCGAAGCTGGAAGTGGCGGATCTGGGCTTCAGGCTTCCAGCTTCTGGCTCAGAGCTGCCCCAGCACCGGCGTATTGACGCGCACGTCGGCATTCTGCGCGCGCTGGCGCAGCAGGTGGTCCATCAGCACGATGGCCATCATCGCCTCGGCGATGGGCGTGGCGCGGATGCCCACGCAGGGGTCGTGGCGGCCCTTGGTGACCACGTCCACCGGGTTGCCGTTCACGTCGATGGAGCGGCCGGGGGTGGTGATGCTGGAGGTGGGCTTGAGCGCCAGGTGCGCGACTATCGGCTGGCCGCTGGAGATGCCGCCGAGAATGCCGCCGGCATTGTTCGACAGGAAGCCCTCGGGGGTCAGCTCGTCGCGGTGCTCGGTGCCGCGCTGGGCGACGCTGGCGAAGCCGGCGCCGATCTCCACGCCCTTGACCGCGTTGATGCTCATCAGCGCGTGGGCAAGTTCCGCGTCCAGGCGGTCGAAGATCGGCTCGCCCAGGCCCGGCGGCACGCCTTCGGCGACCACGGTGATCTTCGCACCCACCGAATCCTGGTCGCGGCGCAGCTGGTCCATGTAGGCCTCCAGCTCCGCCACCTTGTCCGGGTCGGGGCTGAAGAAGGCGTTCTGCTCGACGCTGTCCCAGGTCTTGAAGGGGATTTCGATCGGGCCCAGTTGGCTCATGTAGCCGCGCACCCGGATGCCCAGGCTCGCCAGGTACTTCTTGGCGATGGCCCCGGCGGCCACGCGCATGGCGGTCTCGCGGGCCGAGGAACGGCCGCCGCCGCGGTAGTCGCGCACGCCGTACTTGTGGTGGTAGCTGTAGTCGGCGTGGGCCGGGCGGAACAGGTCCTTGATCGCCGAGTAGTCCTTGGACTTCTGGTCGGTGTTGCGGATCAGGAGGCCGATCGGGGTGCCGGTGGTCTTGCCCTCGAACACGCCGGAGAGGATTTCCACCTCGTCGGCTTCCTGGCGCTGGGTGGTGTGCCGGCTAGTGCCGGGCTTGCGCCGGTCGAGGTCGCGCTGCAGGTCTTCCAGGGAAAGCTCCAGCCCCGGCGGGCAGCCGTCGACGATGGCGACCAGCGCCGGGCCGTGGCTTTCGCCAGCGGTGGTGACGGTGAACAGCTTGCCGTAGGTGTTGCCGGACATGCGAGGCTCCGCGGAAGACTTGGGTGAACGAAAAGGCCCAGCAGTATACCTGCGACATACCGCCCTGCGAACCTTCCGCGGCGCGCGCCGTCAAACCGCTATCATGCAGTCCATGAAGCCTTCCATGCCGCGCCTTATCGCCCTTCTTTCCTGCTGGCTGTTCGCCGCAATGACCTACGCCGCCTCCCCCACCATCCTGCAACGCCCCTACGACCTGGACACCGGCCACGGCGTGCTGCGCGGAACCCTGCTGCTGCCGCAGACCGCCAGCCCGCCGCCGCTGGCCCTGCTGGTGGCCGGCTCCGGCCCCACCGACCGCGACGGCAACAACCCCGAGGGCGGCAACAACGCCTACCTGCGGCGCCTGGCCGAGGCCCTGGCCAGCAACGGCATCGCCAGCCTGCGCTACGACAAGCGCGGCATCGCCCGCAGCCGCGACGCCGCGCCGGACGAACGGCAGCTGAGCGTCGACGGCTACGTCGACGACCTGGTGGCCTGGAGCGACCGGCTGGCCGCGGACCCGCGCTTCGGCCCGCAGGTGCTGGTGGGCCACAGCG
This sequence comes from Pseudomonas sp. PI1, assembly GCF_000812405.1. Lineage (NCBI taxonomy): Bacteria > Pseudomonadati > Pseudomonadota > Gammaproteobacteria > Pseudomonadales > Pseudomonadaceae > Pseudomonas > Pseudomonas sp. PI1. The sequence continues at coordinate 55,675 of NZ_JWMC01000023.1, read as the reverse complement.
AGGGCGCGCTGATCGCCAGCCTGGCCGCGCCACGCAGCAAGGCCGCGGCCCTGGTGCTGATCGCCGGCAGCGGCCGGCCGATCGACAAGGTGCTGCGCGAACAGCTCTCGGTGCGCCTGCCGCCTCCGTTGCTGGAGAAGGCCGATGCCATCCTCGACCGGTTGCGCGGCGGCCACCAGGTGCCGGAGGTGCCGGCGCAGCTGAACGCGCTGTTCCGCCCCAGCGTGCAGCCCTACCTGATCTCGCTGTTCCGCCACGATCCGGCGCGGGCGCTGGCCCGGGTGCGCCAGCCGACGCTGATCCTGCAGGGCACCAGCGACATCCAGGTCGACGTGGCCGACGCCCAGGCGCTGCAGCGCGCAAGGCCGGACGCCGAGCTGCAGTTGATCTCCGGCATGAACCACATCCTGCGCATCGTCCCGGCCGACGTGAAGAAGCAGCTGGCGTCCTACAACGACCCCGGGCTGCCGCTGGCTCGCGACCTGGTCCAGCGGCTGGTCGGCTTCATCCTGCGAACCCGCCCGCAGACTCCATCGGCCGAAGGCATGAGCTGAAACGGGCGTCTCAAGAAATCACTGTCGGCGTCGATAATCGCTTAGCCCCTGTATGAAAGTCGTTACTTACACGATTCCTACAGAAGTTGAGTTGATCCCTGGCCGTCGGCCAGGCCCGAGGAATCCGATGACCGACGCCGACCCACGCAGCGACGCCGCCGCTCCCGCCGAAACACCGGCCCCGCCCCATCCCTGGGCGGAGCTGGCGCCGGAGCATTTCCGCCTGCTGCGCCTGGCGCCCCTGCCCACCGACCGCAGCACCGGCGCCCGCGCCCTGCGCTTCGTCCAGCTCGGCCGGGTGGAGCGCCACGCCCCGGAGCAGAGCCTGCTGCGCCTGAGCATCCAGTTGCCCGGCCAGGCCCTGCGCAAGGAGCAGAACCTGTTCGAGGTCTGGGCCGACCACCGCAACAAGGAAGTGCGCTTCGGCGCCGACAGCGGCTTCGCCCTGGAGCCGATCAACCGCGGCCTGGGCCGCTTCCTGCTGGCCCAGGGCATCGCCTGGGCGCGGCAGAAGTGGGCGCACTACAAGGTCGAGGGCGGCGTGCTGGGGGTGAAGGACGCGCCCAACGAGGACATCCGCCTGCGCCGCGACCACTTCCTGCGCGCCCAGGGCTTCGACGTGGAGTACGAGGACTCGCGCCTGCTCAAGGCCCGCTACGGCGCCGGGCGGGTGAGCGAGCTGTACGACGACTGGAACAAGGACAAGGTGCAACTGGTACCGCTGCTGGACGCCGCGGCCATGCTGGAACAGGCCGACCAGAACCTGGCCAGCCAGGACAACGAAATCCGCAAGCTGCAGCAGCGCATCGAGACCTTCCGCCGCGACGACACCAGCCTGCGCTTCATCATCGCCTGCCTGACGGTGTTCGCGGTGTTCCAGGCCGGGCTGCTGATCTGGATGGCGACGCACTGAGGGCCCGGCGCGGACGGACGGGCACGGCTCGCTCCTACGAAGAGCACGGCCGCGGGAGACTTTTGTAGGATGGGTTGAGCGAAGCGATACCCATCACCGCAACCGCATGGGTTTCGCAAGCTCAACCCATCCTACGAAAAGCACCTCGGCGCAGTCGGCAAGACAGTTGCTCCAACAAGAAAATGCCGTGCCCCACGGCATACGTAGGGCGAATAACGCTCCGCGTTATCCGCCCTGCTGGCGGAATCGCGGATGAATCCGCTCCTACGCCCTCCGGCAAACACAAGACCCGTAGGATGGCGTTGAGCGAAGCGATACCCATCGCCACGGCCGCATGGGTTTCGCAGGAGCCCCCGGTATCGCCCCCTGTAGGAGCGCGCCCTGCGCGCGAAATCGCGGGCAGGGCCCGCGGCGCCTCAGTTCACCCGCGAGCGGAACAGCGCCTGGTGTTCGCGGCACTGCGCCGCCGACAGCAGGAACACACCGTGCCCGCCGTGGCGGAATTCCAGCCAGGTGAAGTCCACCTCCGGGTACAGCGCCTCGACGTGCACCTGGCTGTTGCCCACTTCGACGATCAGGGTGCCCTGCTCGGTCAGGTGGTCGGCGGCCTCGGCGAGCATGCGTCGCACCAGGTCCAGGCCGTCGTGACCGCAGGCCAGGCCCAGTTCCGGCTCGTGCTGGTACTCGGCCGGCATGTCGGCGAAGTCCTCGGCGTCGACGTAGGGCGGGTTGGAGACGATCAGGTCGAAGCGCTGCCCCGGCAGGCCGGCGAAGCCGTCGCCCTGCACGGTGTAGACGCGCTCGCCCAGCTCGTGGCGCTCGATGTTGACGTTGGCCACTTCCAGGGCATCGAAGGACAGATCGGCCAGCACCACTTCCGCCTGGAGGAATTCGTAGGCGCAGGCGATGCCGATGCAGCCCGAGCCGGTGCACAGGTCGAGGATGCGCGCCGGCTCCGCCGCCAGCCAGGGCTCGAAGCGCTGCTGGATCAGCTCGGCGATGGGCGAACGCGGCACCAGCACGCGCTCGTCGACCACGAACGGCAGGCCGCAGAACCAGGCCTCGCCCAGCAGGTAGGCGGTGGGCACGCGTTCCTCGATGCGCCGGCGCAGCAGTTCGCGCAGGTGTTCGCGCTCGTCGTCCTCGAGGCGGCAATCCAGGTACGCATCGGCCATTTCCCACGGCAGGTGCAGCGCGCCGAGCACCAGCAGGCGGGCGTCGTCCCAGGCGTTGTCGGTGCCATGTCCGAAGTACAGCCCCTCGGCATGGAAGCGGCTGACCGCCCAGCGGATATGGTCTCGAAGGGTCAGCAAACGGGATTCGGTCACGGCGCAGGGTCCTCGCGGCGGGCAAAAAGGCCGGCATTCTAGCCCAAGGCGGCCTGCCGCGGGCGCACACCGGCGTCGAGGGGGTCAATACCACTTTGCGCGGGTTTCGCATAGATTCACAGCGCCCGCGGAACAGACCACAATGGTGGCATACGCATCATAGGAGTTCGTCATGTCTCAACCGCTCAGCATGCTGAAGATCAGCGGACGCGGCTATCCGCCCGCCACCCTCCGCCAGAGCACGCTGCTGATCATCGACGCCCAGGAAGAGTACCGCAGCGGCGTCCTCGCCCTGCCCGGCCTGGAACCGGCGGTCGCGCAGATCCGCCAACTGCTGGATGCCGCGCGCAGCCAGGGCACCCCGATCGTCCACGTGCGCCACCTGGGCATCCACGGCGGCCTGCTCGACCCGCAGGGTCCGCGCGGGCAGTTCCTGCCCGAACTGGCGCCGCTGCCCGGCGAGGTGGTGGTGGAGAAGCGCCTGCCCAACGCCTTCTCCGGCACCGAACTGCACGACCGCCTGCAGCACAACGGCCGGCTGGACATCATCGTCTGCGGCTTCATGACCCATTCGAGCATCAGCACCACCGTGCGCGCGGCCAAGGACTACGGCTACCGCTGCACCCTGGTCACCGCCGCCTGCGCCACCCGCGACATCCCCACCCCGGATGGCGGCGTGCTCTCGGCGCGCGACCTGCACCACGCGGAAATGGCCGCCCTGGGCGACAACTTCGCCGCCGTGGTCGGCGAGGCCCAGGCGCTGATCTGAGCGCCGTCCGTCCCGCTGCGGCGGCAAGCCGCCGCCGCAGCTATTAGGCTGTAAGGCGACACATCCAGCGGGCACGCGCCGGACGGGCGGGCCAGGCATTCCCTGCGGGGGCGGAACCCCCTCCCGCCGACACCGGTCATAGCCTCGTTCAGCAGATGAGGAAGCCGGGATGAAGATGTCCGACAGTTTCGATCCACGCACGCTACGCCCGAAGCGACCGGGCCGCTGGCGCTGGCGCTTCGTGGCCGCCGTGGCCGCGCTGATCGCCGCGTTCGGCGTGCTCGGCGCCCTGGCCGGCGGCGCGGCCTTGCTGCGCCGGCAACCGGCGGCGGGGGTCATGCACATCGAACCGGCGGCCGGCGCGGTATTGCTGGTGATCGGCCTGCTCGCCCTGTGGCTGGGCGTGCTCTTCTGGCGCCTGGCGCGGCGCCGCGCGCGGCGTGGCGACGGCCTCAGCCTGTCGCCGCGGCTGATGAAGAAGCGCGGCTGAGCGGCTTGCCGCAAAGCGCCCGCGATCCGCTAGAATGCCGCCTCTTCGCGGAGGCTCCATGCAAGACGACGATTTTTCCCTGTTCGCCAACGAGATGCGCGGCGTCAAGCGCATCCAGGTGGACCAGGCCGACACCGGCAAGCCCAAGGCCGACCGCCAGCAGGTCAAGCTGCGCCAGCAGAACGCCACGACCAAGGTGGAAAACCTGCGCGTCGACGGGCTGTCCGACCTGTTCGTCATCGACGTCGGCGCCGAGGACGAGCTGTACTGGGCCCGCGACGGCGTGCAGGAAGGCCAGATGCGCAAGCTCAAGGCCGGCCAGATCGGCTTCGAGGGCAGCCTCGACCTGCACGGCATGAACATCGAGAAGGCCCGCGAGCTGCTCTGGGACTTCCTCGCCGAGGCCACCCGCCTGGAGGTGCGCTGCGTGCGCGTCACCCACGGCAAGGCGGCACGCACCGACGGCCGCCGGCCGCTGCTCAAGAGCCACATCAACACCTGGCTGCGCCAGCACCCGCAGGTCCTGGGCTTCACCTCGGCCCTGCCGCGCCACGGCGGCACCGGCTCGCTCTACGTGATGCTGCGCCGCACCATGCTGGAGGGGCGCGACGAATAATCCGTCGCTCCCGCTGGCGCACCGCGCCCTTGCCAGCACGCCACGCGCGCCCTACCCTGCGCCTCTGCGCTTCAACGAGTCCCAACAGGTAGAACATGTCCCTGGAACAAAACTACTCGCAGATCCTCAGCCAGCTCGGCGAGGACGTCACCCGCGAAGGCCTGCTCGACACGCCCAAGCGCGCCGCCAAGGCCATGCAGTACCTCTGCCGCGGCTACCAGCAGACGCTGGAAGAGATCGTCAACGGCGCGCTGTTCAGCTCCGACAACAGCGAAATGGTGCTGGTCAAGGACATCGAGCTGTACTCGCTGTGCGAACACCACCTGCTGCCCTTCATCGGCAAGGCCCACGTGGCCTACATCCCCAACGGCAAGGTGCTGGGCCTGTCCAAGGTGGCGCGCATCGTCGACATGTACGCCCGCCGCCTGCAGATCCAGGAGAACATGTCGCGGCAGATCGCCGAGGCCGTGCAGCAGGTCACCGGCGCCCTGGGCGTGGCGGTGGTCATCGAGGCCAAGCACATGTGCATGATGATGCGCGGCGTGGAGAAGCAGAATTCCTCCATGGTCACCTCGGTAATGCTCGGCGAGTTCCGCGAGAACGCCGCTACCCGTAGCGAGTTCCTCAGCCTGATTCGCTGAGGTCGCTTGCGGGGATGGAAAACCGGCCTGTGAGGCCGGTTTTTTCTTGCCTGTAAGACGGAGTCCGCTCCTACGGGGGAATACCACCGTGCCTCATGTGGATTGTAGGAGCGAGCTTGCTCGCGAACGGTGGTTACCGGTGACGTAGGTGTTGGGTGTAAGAGCGCCCTCTCCCCAACCCTCTCCCTGAAGGGAGAGGGGGCTGTCCTGAGCTGCTTGTCAGTCAGGCGCCATCCTCCTACCCCCCGTCATTCCCGCGAACGCGGGCACCCAGAGACTTCCTGCTTGGGTGTGACGCGCCGCACCGAGTGTTCGGAGGTTTCTGGTTTCGCCCCCTCGGGCGAGTCCCTTTTGTCAGTCGCCACAAAAGGAACCAAAAAGGCTTGCCCCGCATACGGGCCCGATGGAGCCGGGCTACCCTCGCGAATTCCCCCGCCACGGAGGCCCGCCCCGAGGGTACGTCCCTGTAGCCCATCGGGGCTCTCGCGACATCCATGTCGCATGACCTCCTGAGCGCCGGTTTCGTTCGGCCTTCTGAAGGGGCATTCCGGAGTGCGCGGATGTTTCTCTAGAAGTCTCAAGAGCAAAAGCCAGAGCGAATGCGCTTTGGCTTTTCGTAGGAGCGAGCTTGCTCGCGAACCGCTCGTCACTGGATTCCCGCGTTCGCGGAAATGACGGGGATGGTTGGGCGTTTCAGGATGACTCAGGATTCCCCCCTCACTCAGGACAAGCCCCCTCTCCCGCTTGCGGGAGAGGGTTGGGGAGAGGGCGCTCTTGAACCCAACACCACAGCCCCCAGCAAACCCTGTTCGCGAGCTTGCTCGCTCCTACGAACAGCCCTCAGGGCTTTTCAGCCCCCCGCCGTGTAGTACCCCACCGCCACCAGGTAATGCCCGCTCTTGCGCAGCAGGGCGTGCTTGTTCTCCACCTTGCCGGTCACCGGGTTGCGCCACTGGTAGTCGAACTGCCCTTCGCCCTTGCTCTTGGCCAGCGCCAGCATGGCCTGGCCGATGGCGTTGCCGGCCGGGTCCTTGAGGCTGGCGAAGTCGGTGCCGACCATCCGGGTGTTGTAGCCGTGGGCGACGAACTTGCCGGTGTCCATGTCGACCACGAAGGCGTAGAGGTCATCCTCGATGAAGGCCTTGTCGAGGTCGTTGATGCGCTTGAAGGTCGCTTCCGGCGCCCCTTCCACCGCCTTCGCCGTCTTCTCCAGCATGGCCTCGGCCTGGCGGGCGTCGGCGCGCGGGATGTAGTAGCCCACCGCCAGGAAGCGGTCGCCTATGCGCTGGTAGTAGGTGTGCTTGCGCTCGACGCGGCCGTCGGCCCAGTTCTTCCAGCGGTACTCGGTTTCCTGCACCTTGCCGTTCTCCGGGGCCTTGAGGGCCTTGGCGAACTGCTTGCGCATGTTCGGGTCGAGCAGTTGCGAGACATCGCGGCCGATCAGCACCACCGAGGGGCCGCCGCTGGCCAGCATCACGCCCTTGCTGTCGACGACGTAGACGTACAGCTCGTTGTCGATGAACTCGCCCTGGCGGCTGAACGCGGCGAAGGCCTTGTCGCCCTCCTGGCGGTAGTAGGCCACGGCCTTCTCCAGCAGTTGCCGGGCCCGCTGGGCCTGGGCGGCGTCGGCCGCGGTGCTGGTGGCGGCCGGCAGGTGCAGCGGGGCCAGGCAGGCGAGGCAGAACAGCAGCGCACTGAACAGGCGTTTCATGCAGGGTCCTCCATGTCGTCCCTTCTTGTTCTGGACTGAGCATAGATGGCCGCCGCGGTTTCGCCCGCCGGCGTCAGCCGAAGAAGCGCTTCATCGAGCGCGACAGCCAGCCGCCGTGGCTCTGGTCGTGGGTCAGCTCGTGCATGCTGGCCTTGACCGACTCCACGTAGTTGGCGTCGTCGTTGCGGATGTGGGTGAACAGCCAGCGCCCGAGCAGCCCCTTGAGTTCCTCGGCGACGTCCTCGCCGGCGGCGAAGCGCAGGCGGTAGTCGGATACGCGCTTGATGAAGAGTTCGTGGACCTTCTTGTGGGCGCGGGTGAACTGGTAGCCGGAGTCTTCCAGCAGGGTTTCCTCGAAGGCGAAGTGCGACTGGGTGTAGTCCACCAGTTCCTCGATCACCTCGCCGACCCGCGCCTTGTCCAGGGTGCCCTGGGCCTCGTGCAGCTGGTTGATCATCTCGACGATTCGCTTGTGCTGGTTGTCGATCACCTGGATGCCGGTGTTCAGGTCATCCTGCCAGACCAGATAGGCCATTTTTCCCTCCCCCACCGGTCGCCGGCATTCCTGCCGCCGCGGCCCGGCTACTGCTCTATTGTTGGCTGGGTCCAGGGTAGGGAGGCGAAACGGCGCGCGCCATGATGCCCGTCAATGGGGAGGCCCTTAAACTGCGAGCCAGAGCGCACGAATACGAAAAAGCCCGCGCGATGGCGGGCTTCTTCTGACACTTCGGGCCCCTCAGTCGAGCATGTCGACGTGCCGCGGGTGCGCCGCGACGCGCGCCATCCAGGCATTGATCGCCGGGTAGCCGGAGAGGTCGAAACCGCCCTGGTGCGCCACGTGGGTGTAGGCGTACAGGGTGATGTCGGCAATGGAGTAGCTGTCGCCCACCAGGTAGGGCGTGCGCGCCAGCTGCTGCTCCATCACGTCCAGGGCCTTGTAGCCGCCCTTGAGGCAGTCCTCGTACTCGGCGCGGCGCTCGTCCGGCATCTTCAGGTAGAACTGGATGAAACGCGCCACCGCCACGTAGGGCTCGTGGCTGTACTGCTCGAAGAACTGCCACTGCAGCACCTGGGTGCGCAGGCGCGGCTCCTTCGGCAGCAGCTCGCTGCCGTCGGCGAGGAAGTTGAGGATGGCGTTGGATTCCCACAGGCAGCTGCCGTCCTCCAGTTCCAGCACCGGCACCTTGCCGTTGGGGTTCTTCGCCAGGAATTCCGGGGTCTGCGTCTCGCCCTTGAGGATGTCGACGTCCTGCCACTGGTACGGCAGGCCCAGCAAGTGCAGGACCAGCTTGACCTTGTAGCAGTTGCCGGACAACCGGTCGCCGTAGACGGTGTACATGTCGCCTCCTCAGGCAGGTTGGGCCGCTTGCGCTTCGCGGATCACCGCAGCCAGGCGGCGCAGGCCTTCGCCCAGGCGCTCCGGCGCCACGTGGCTGAAGTTCAGGCGCAGGTGGCCGGGGTTGGCGTCGGGGTCGGTGAAGAAGGGTTCGCCGGGCATGAAGGCCACGTTCTGCTGCAGGGCCTTGTCCAGCAGGCCGCGGGTGTCCAGCGGCTGCTTCAGGGTCAGCCAGAAGAACAGCCCGCCCTGGGGCACGTTCCACTCGGCCAGGTCGGCGAAGTGTTCTTCCAGCTGGGCCTGCATGGCGTCGCGGCGGATGCGGTAGAAGTCGCGCAGCTCGGCCAGGTGGCCGCGGTAGGCCTCGGTGCCGAACCACTGCAGGGCCTGCCACTGGCCGATGCGGTTGGTGTGCAGGTCGGCCGACTGCTTCAGGCGCAGCAGGTGCGGGAACAGGTCCGGGGTGGCGATCAGGAAGCCCACGCGCAGGCCCGGCAGCAGGGTCTTGGAGACGGTGCCGGTGTAGATCCAGCTGGCCTTCTTCAGACGGCTGACCAGCGGGGTGGCGCTGCCGGCGTCGAACACCAGCTCGCGGTAGGGTTCGTCTTCGATCAGGGTCACGCCGAACTCGTCGAGCAGCGCCGCCACTTCGTCGCGGCGTTCTTCGCTGTAGCGCACGCCGGACGGATTCTGGAAGGTCGGGATGAGGTAGGCGAAGGCCGGCTTGTGCCGCTCCAGGCGCTGGCGCAGGGCGGCCACGTCCGGGCCCTCGGCGCCCAGCGGCACGGTCACGCAGTCGGCGCCGAACAGTTGGAAGGCCTGCAGCGCGGCCAGGTAGGTCGGCGCTTCGAGCAACACCTCGGTGCCCGGGTCGATGAACAGCTTGCTGGCAAGGTCGAGGGTCTGCTGCGAACCGCTGACGATCAGCACCTGGCTGGCATCGCAGGGCACGCCCAGGGCCCGCGCTTCGGCGGCGATGGCCTCGCGCAGGGCCGGCTCGCCCTCGCTCATGCCGTACTGGCCCATGCTGGCCGGCATGTCCGCCCATTCCACCTTGGGCAGCATGGGTTCGGCCGGCAGGCCGCCGGCGAAGGACATCACCTCCGGACGTTGCGCCGCAGCGAGGATTTCACGGATCAGGGAGCTTTTCAGGCGGGCGATACGTTCGGAGAAGGCCATGGGGTCACCGGTAGCGGAGGCAGGAGCAAATGGGTCAAACTGGTTGACCGAAGCTACGACGGCCGAACGGATACGTCAATATGCCTGACCTTCTGCCCTCCGACACCTGGTCGGAAGCCATGCAAGCCTTTTACTTCAGCTACCGGGCGTTCACCGCCAAGCCGGACGAGATCCTCGCCCGCCGCGGCCTGGGCCGGGTGCACCACCGCATCCTGTTCTTCGTCGCGCGCCAGAGCGGCTTGAGCGTGAAGGAGCTGCTGGCCACCCTGGGCGTGAGCAAGCAGGCGCTGAACATGCCGCTGCGGCAATTGCAGGAGATGCAGCTGATCCGCAGCGAAGCCTCGCCGGCCGACAAGCGCAAGCGCCTGCTCAGCCTCACCGCCGAGGGCGCCAAGCTGGAACGGGCCCTGCGCAACGAGCAGGCGCGCCTGCTGCAGCGCGCCTTCGCCGAGGCCGGCGAAGAGGCGGTGCACGGCTGGCTGGCGGTCAACCAGGCCCTGGCGCAGCCGCTTCAGGAAACCTGAGCGCCGCCCTCCAGCTCCCGCGCGCCGCGCAGGAACATCAGCGCCAGCGGCAGCAGCGCCGCGGCGGCCAGGACGGTGCCGGGGATGAACAGCAGGATGCTGGCCATGCACACGCCCGAGAGCACGTCGAGCCAGCCCAGCACCTTCACCGAGGGGTACGGCAGGCCGATCTTCAGCACCCGCACGCCATACCACAGGCCCACCAGGCCGCTGGGCAGGAACAGCGCCATGAAGCCAGCCAGGGCGGCATTGGGCGTGCCGTCGAGCTGGGCGTCGAAGATCACCGCATAGGCCTGGATCACCAGCGCCAGGCCGATGGACAGCCACAGCGGCCAGGCCATGCCGCGGGCGCCGAAGCGCTCGACTAGGAACTGCGTGGCGCGCCAGCTGAGGTAGCAGCCGAGCAGCGTGCAGAGCACGCCCAGCCACAGGCTGTAGCTGTCCAGGGCGTCGCCGCGCCCGCTGCCGCCGAGGAACGACAGGCCGAACAGCACGCTCTGCGCCAGCAGCAGCGCCAGGCTCAGCCAGGCCAGCAGGCGCAGGTGGCCGGGGCTCCAGCGGCCGCCGGCGAGGCTGGCCGGGGTGCGCGCCTCGATCAGCTCGACCTTGGGCGCGGCATAGGGGTTGTGGTCCATGGCGGGACTCCACGACTGCGACCTGCCCACCATATCCACAGCACGCCGGGCGCGCCACTGTACGGCCCGATCCGCCCCTGGCTGTTACGCGACAGCCCGCAGGCCGGGGGTTAGGCTGCGGAAAAACCACAAGACGCGTGCCGCCATGCCCCTCGAACTCCTGGCCGCCTTCATCGGCTTCGCCTTCGTCACCTCCATCACGCCCGGGCCGAACAACATGATGCTGCTGGCCTCCGGGGTGAATTTCGGCGTGCGCCGCACCGTCCCGCACATGCTCGGCATCAGCATCGGCTTCCTGCTGCTGGTGGTCGCCGTGGGCCTGGGGCTGGACCAGCTGTTCCACGCCTTCCCCTTCACCTACCAGGCGCTGCGCTACCTGGGCGCGGCCTACCTGCTGTACCTGGCCTGGAGCATCGCCCGCGCCGGCGCGCCGCAGGCCAACGGGCGCGGCAGCGGCAAGCCGTTCAGCTTCCTGCAGGCGGCGGCCTTCCAGTGGGTCAACCCCAAGGCCTGGATCATGGCCATCGGCGCCATCACCACCTATACCCCGCAGCAGGGCTTCGTCGGCAACGTGCTGCTGATCGCGGTGCTGTTCGCCGTGGTCAACCTGCCCAGCGTCGGCGTCTGGACGGTGCTCGGCAGTTGCCTGCGGCACTGGCTGGAACAGCCGGCGCGGCGCCGCGTGTTCAATATCGGCATGGCCCTGCTGCTGGTAGCCTCCCTCTACCCCCTGTTCGTGGACATCACCCCCGCATGACCGATTCGACCAGCGCGCGCCTGCGCCCCTTCGCCGACTCCTCCCCCGCCGCCGTGGTGGCCGGCTTCGTCGCCATGCTCACCGGCTACACCAGCTCGCTGGTGCTGATGTTCCAGGCCGGCCAGGCCGCCGGGCTGAGCAACGCGCAGATTTCCTCGTGGATCTGGGCGCTGTCCATCGGCATGGCGCTGACCACCATCGGCCTGACCCTGCGCTACCGCACGCCCATCGTCATCGCCTGGTCCACCCCCGGCGCCGCGCTGCTGATCAGCAGCCTGCCGGGCGTGCCCTACTCGGAAGCCATCGGCGCCTTCATCGTCTGTGCCGGGCTGATCACCCTATGCGGCGTCACCGGCAGCTTCGACCGCCTGATGCGCCAGGTGCCCGGCTCGCTGGCCTCGGCCCTGCTGGCCGGGGTGTTGTTCCGCATCTGCATCGAGATCTGCCGTGCGGCCGAGCAGCAGACGCTGCTGGTGGCGGCGATGTTCCTCAGCTACCTGCTGGCCAAGCGCCTGTCGCCGCGCTACGCGGTGTTCGTCGCGCTGCTGGTGGGCGTGGCCCTGGCCGGCGCCCTGGGCCTGCTGAACTTCAGCCACTTCCAGCTGGAGCTGGCGAAACCGGTGTGGACCACGCCGAGCTTCTCCCTGGCCGCCACCATCAGCATCGGCATCCCGCTGTTCATCGTCGCCATGGCTTCGCAGAACATGCCGGGCCTGGCCGTGCTGCGCGCCGACGGCTACCAGGTGCCGGCCTCGCCGCTGATCTCCAGCACCGGCATCGCCTCGCTGCTGCTGGCGCCGTTCGGCTCCCACGGCATCAACCTGGCGGCCATCAGCGCGGCCATCTGCACCGGCCCGGAAGCCCACGAGAACCCGCACAAGCGCTACACCGCGGCGCTCTGGTGCGGGGTCTTCTACGGCGTGGCGGGCATCTTCGGCGCCACCCTGGCGGCGCTGTTCGCGGCCCTGCCCAAGGCGCTGGTGCTGTCCATCGCCGCCCTGGCGCTGCTCGGCTCGATCACCAACGGCCTGAGCAACGCCATGGCCGAGGCCCGCCAGCGTGAGGCGGCCATGGTTACGTTCCTGGTGACTGCTTCGGGTTTCACGCTGTTTTCCGTGGGCTCGGCCTTCTGGGGGCTGGTGGCGGGGTTGGTGACGCAGTTGGTGTTGAATTGGCGTCGGGCGATTTGATGAGGAAGGTTCAGGGGTTGGGAGAGAGCCCCTCTCCCCAGCCCTCTCCCTGAAGGGAGAGGGGGCTAGTCCGTGCCAACGGGGAGAATGGCCTACGCCGGATACTTCGCGCTTGCCGGCTAACTGTGGAGTACCCACGCACGCCGAACGGTCCCTTCTCCCTGCCGGCCAAAACAGGCTCCTGCTGTAACAGAATGCAAAACACTGGGCGGACGCCGGTCGCCTGCGCTGTTCCAGGTCAAGCCCGGCGGACACCCGCCTGTCCATGCTGTAGCTCATCCCTGCCCCATCCGACAGGAGCCTTGCATGAGCCGACGCCGCGTTTCCCACTCCGACGCCAGCGCCACGCCCTGGCACAGCCTCGCCGGCGACGAGGTCCAGGCCCGCCTGCGCAGCGGCCCCGGCGGCCTCGACGAGGCCGAGGTGCAAAGCCGCCGCCAGCAATACGGCGAGAACCGCCTGGCGCCGCCGCGCCGGCGCGGCCCGCTGCTGCGCCTGCTGCTGCAGTTCCACAACATCCTGCTCTACGTGATGCTCGCCGCCGCGCTCGTCACCGCGCTGCTCGGCCACTGGGTGGACACCGCGGTGCTGCTGGGCGCGGTGCTGATCAACGCGGTGATCGGCTTCATCCAGGAAGGCAAGGCCGAATCGGCGCTGGACGCCATCCGCGGCATGCTCTCCTCCACCGCCACCGTGGTGCGCCAGGGCAAGCGCCAGCAGATCGACGCCGCCGCCCTGGTCCCCGGCGACCTGGTGCTGCTGGCCTCCGGCGACCGCGTGCCGGCCGACCTGCGCCTGCTCGGCGGCAAGGAACTGCGCGTCGACGAGGCGGCCTTGACCGGCGAATCCCTGCCGGTGGAGAAGAACGCCCAGGCGGTGGCCGCCGACGCGCCCCTGGGCGACCGCTACGGCATGGCCTACTCCGGCACCCTGGTGGTCTACGGCCAGGCCCGCGGCCTGGTGGTGGGCACCGGGGCGGACACCGAGCTGGGGCGCATCAACCAGATGCTCAGCAGCGTGGAGAACCTGACCACCCCGCTGCTGCGGCAGATCGACCGTTTCGGCCGCATCCTGGCCATGGTCATCCTCGGCATCGGCGCCCTGGTGTTCCTGCTCGGCACCCTGTGGCTGGGCGAGACGCCGGAGCAGATGTTCATGATGGTGGTGGCCCTGGTGGCCTCGGCCATCCCCGAGGGGCTGCCGGCGATCATGACCGTGACCCTCGCCCTGGGCGTGCAGCGCATGGCCCGCCAGCGCGCCATCGTGCGGCGCCTGCCGGCGGTGGAGACGCTGGGCTCGGTGACGGTGATCTGCTCGGACAAGACCGGCACCCTGACCTGCAACGAGATGACCGTGCAGCGCCTGGTCTGCGCCGAGCGGGTGTACGAGGTGGAAGGCGTCGGCTACGCCCCCGAGGGCGGCTTCAGCGTCGACGGCCGCGCCGTGCAGCCGGACGCGCAACCGGCGGCGCTGCAGGCGATCCGCGCCGGGGTGCTGTGCAACGACGCCCAACTGCGCGAGGACGGCGGCCAGTGGAGCATCGAGGGCGACCCCACCGAAGGCGCGCTGCTGGTGCTCGGCGCCAAGGCCGGGCTGCCCCAGGAAATCTGCGCCCGGGACTGGCCGCGGCTGGACAGCATTCCCTTCGAGTCGCAGCACCGTTTCATGGCCAGCAGCCACCAGGACGCCGAAGGCCGCCCGTGGATACTGGTCAAGGGCGCACCGGAGCGCATCCTCGAAATGTGCTCGACGCAGCTCACCGATGCCGGCGCGGCGCCGCTGGACCCGGACTACTGGCGGCGCATGGCCACCGACACCGCCGCCCGCGGCCTGCGCCTGCTGGCCCTGGCCGCGCGGCAGGCGGCGCCGCAGGGCGCGCAACTGGGTTTCGACGACATCGCCGAGGGCTTCACTCTGCTGGCCCTGGTGGGCCTGATCGACCCGCCACGGGCCGAGGCCATCGCCGCCGTGGCGCACTGCCAGCAGGCCGGCATCCGCGTCAAGATGATCACCGGCGACCATGCCGAGACCGCCCGCGCCATCGGCGCGCGGCTGGGCATCGGCGTCGGCCGCCCGGCGGTGACCGGCGCCGAGGTGGCGCTGATGGACGACGCCGAGCTGCGCCGCGTGGCCCTGGAGGTGGACGTGTTCGCCCGCGCCAGCCCCGAGCACAAGCTGCGCCTGGTGCAGGCCCTGCAGGAAGACGGCCAGGTGGTGGCGATGACCGGCGACGGCGTCAACGACGCCCCGGCGCTCAAGCGCGCCGAGGTCGGCGTGGCCATGGGCCGCAAGGGTACCGAGGCGGCGCGCGAGGCCGCCGACGTGGTGCTGGCCGACGACAACTTCGCCAGCATCGCCAGCGCCGTGCGCGAGGGCCGCGCGGTCTACGACAACCTGAAGAAATTCATCCTGTTCATGCTGCCGACCAACGGCGGCGAAGCGCTGGTGGTGATCGCCGCGCTGTTCCTCGGCCTGGGCCTGCCGCTGACGCCGGCGCAGGTGCTGTGGATCAACATGGTCACCTCCAGCACCCTGGGCCTGGCCCTGGCCTTCGAGCCGGCCGAGCGCGACATCATGCGCCGCCGCCCGCGGCCGCCGGGCAACGCCCTGCTTTCCGGATTCTTCGTCTGGCGCGTGCTGATGGTGGCGCTGCTGATGATGCTCGGCGCCTTCGGCCTGTTCCTCTGGGAGCTGCAGCGCGGCACCGGCATCGAGTCGGCGCGGACCATGGCGGTCAACGCGGTGGTGATCGGGGAGATGTTCTACCTGATCAACAGCCGCTCGATCTTCGCCTCGGTGCTCAACCGCGAGGGCCTGTTCGGCAACCGCTGGGTGCTGCTGGCCATCGCCGCGTGCATCCCGCTGCAGTTGGCCTTCACCTACGCGCCCTGGATGCAGGACATCTTCGGCTCCAGGGGCCTGAGCCCGGCCGAATGGCTACGGGCGCTGGGCGCCGGGCTGCTGGTGTTCCTCGGCGCCGAGCTGGAGAAGTGGGTGATCCGCCGCAGCGGCCTGGCGCAGCGCCTGGCCAGGCACTGAGCCTCAGAGCGCGGTGTGCCCGCCATCCACCGGCAGCGCGATGCCGGTGGTGAAGCCGGCGTTGTCGCTGCACAGGTAGAGCACCGCCGCGGCGATCTCCTCGACCTGGCCGACGCGGCCCACCGGGTGCATGGCGGCGGCGAACTCGGCCTTCTTCGGGTCGGCCTCGTAGGCGCGGCGGAACATGTCGGTGTCGATCACCGCCGGGCACACGGCGTTGATGCGCACCTTCTTCTTCGCGTATTCCACGGCCGCCGACTTGGTCAGGCCGATCACCGCGTGCTTGGAGGCGGCGTAGATGCTCATCTTCGGCGCCGCGCCCAGGCCGGCCACCGAGGCGGTATTGACGATGGCGCCGCCGCCCTGGGCGAGCATCACCGGGATCTGGTGCTTCATGCACAGCCAGACGCCCTTGACGTTCACCCCCATGATGGCGTCGAACTCGCTTTCCTTGCCCTCGGCCAGCCGGCCCTGCTCGATCTCGATGCCGGCGTTGTTGAAGGCGTAGTCCAGGCGGCCGTAGGCCTCCACCGTGGCGGCGACCAGCGCCTGGACCTCGGCGTCGCGGGTCACGTCGCAGCGGATGAAGCGCGCATCGCCGCCGGCGGCGCGGATCAGCTCGACAGTGGCTTCGCCGCCAGCTGCGTCGACGTCGGAAACCACCACCTTGATGCCCTCGCGGGCGAAGGCCTGGGCGGTGGCGCGGCCGATACCGGCGGCGGCGCCGGTGACCAGGGCGACCTGGCCGGAAAGCAGCTGACTCATGGACTGTCCTCGAACGGATGGAGAATCGTCCGAGTCTAGCCGGCGCCCGCCGCGGGCAAAGCATTATCAGGCCGCTGTAGCTCGTACTATCCGTGCGAGTGATGAATACCTCGCGTCTGGATCATTTACATGGATAACCGGGCATTCTCGTGGTCGGCGGCAGCTTGCCGACGCCGCCGCCGCGGACTATCCCTAGGTTTTCCCCTCCCCGAGGCCACTGCCATGACCGCCCCGCTCAACCGCCAGTTCGTGCTCGCCCAGCGCCCCCAGGGCGCCATCGACCAGGACACCTTCCGCTACCAGGAAACCCCGCTCGGCGAGCCCGGCCCGGGCCAGGTGCTGGTGCGCAACCTGTACCTGTCGCTGGACCCGGCCATGCGCGGCTGGCTCAACGACGCCAAGTCCTACATTCCGCCGGTGGGCCTGGGCGAGGTGATGCGCGCCCTCGGCGTGGGCCAGGTGGTGGCCTCGAACAACCCGGCCTTCGTCGTCGGCGACCACGTCAACGGCGCCCTCGGCGTGCAGGACTACTTCCTCGGCGAGCCCAGGGGCTTCTACAAGGTCGACGCGAACCGCGCGCCGCTGCCGCTGTACCTCTCGGCCCTGGGCATGACCGGCATGACCGCCTACTTCGGCCTGCTCGACGTCGGCCTGCCCAAGGCCGGCGAGACCGTGGTGGTTTCCGCCGCGGCCGGCGCGGTGGGCAGCGTGGTCGGGCAGATCGCCAAGATCAAGGGCTGCAACGTGATCGGCATCGCCGGCGGCGAGGACAAGTGCCGCTACCTGGTGCAGGAACTGGGCTTCGACGGCGCCGTCGACTACAAGAACGAAGATCTCGCCCTGGGCCTGAAGCGTTGCTGCCCCAACGGCATCGACGTGTTCTTCGACAACGTCGGCGGCGACATCCTCGATGCCTGCCTGGCGCGCCTGGCGCCCAAGGCGCGCATCGTGATCTGCGGCGCCATCAGCCAGTACAACAACAGGCAGGCGGTGAAAGGCCCGGCCAACTACCTGTCGCTGCTGGTCAACCGCGCGCGCATGGAAGGCATGGTGGTGATGGACTACGCCAGCCGCTTCCCCGAGGCCATGCGCGAGATGGCCGGCTGGCTGGCCGAGGGCAAGCTGAAGTCCAGGGAAGACATAGTCGAAGGCCTGCAAACCTTCCCGCAGACGGTGCTGAAGCTGTTCAGCGGGGAGAACTTCGGCAAGCTCATCCTCAAGCTCTGAAGGCTTTGCGACACCCTGCAGGAGCGCCCCCTGGGCGCGATTCGCGGGCAGGGCCCGCTCCTACAGGTGCAGGAGAGCCGCTGACGTAGGATGGGTTGAGCGAAGCGATACCCATCAGCGCAACCGCATGGGTTTCGCAAGCTCAACCCATCCTACGAAGAGCATCCCGGCGCAGCCCTTCTAGCGTCCTCTCGAAATCCTTCGTCTTCCTACGCCTGTAACTGACGCCGGGCAAGCCGCGGCCCTACACTGTGGCTAAGCTTCAGCCCGACGTTTCACGGAAGACACCCATGCCCCTCACCCGCTGGCTGCCCGGCCTGGACAACCTGCTGCACTACCGCTCCGCCTGGCTGCGCCCGGACGTCGTCGCCGGCCTGTCGGTGGCGGCCATCCAGATTCCCACCGCCATCGCCTATGCCCAGATCATCGGCTTCCCGGCCCAGGTCGGGCTCTACGCCTGCATCCTGCCGATGCTGATCTACGCCCTGGTCGGCAGCTCGAAACAACTGATGGTCGGCCCCGACGCCGCCACCGCGGCCATGGTCGCGGCGGCCATCACCCCGCTGGCGGCGGGCGACCCGCAGCGCCTGTTGCAACTGTCGATGATAGTCGCGGTGATGGTCGGCCTGCTGTCCATCGTCGGCGGCCTGGTGCGCGCCGGCTTCATCGCCAGCTTCCTCTCACGTCCGACCCTGGTGGGCTACCTCAACGGCATCGGCCTGAGCCTGATCGCCGGCCAGTTGGGCAAGCTGCTGGGCTACCACACCGAGACCAGCGGCTTCCTCGCCGGCCTGCTGGCCTTGCTGCGCAACCTCGGCAGCACGCACTGGCCGACCCTCGCCCTGGGCGTGGCCACCCTGCTGCTGATGATCCTGCTGCCGCGGCGCTACCCGAAGATTCCCGGCGCCCTGGTCGGCGTGCTGTTCGCCACCCTGGCCAGCGTGGCGCTGGGCCTGGACCGCTACGGCGTCGCCCTGCTCGGCGCGGTGCCCCAGGGCCTGCCGGAGCTGAGCTGGCCACGCACTAGCGTGCAGGAGATGGGCAACCTGTTCCGCGACGCCCTGGGCATCACCATCGTCAGCTTCTGCAGCGCCATGCTCACCGCCCGCAGCTTCGCCGCGCGCCACGGCTACAGCATCGACGCCAGCCGCGAGATGGTCGCCCTGGGCGTGGCCAACATCGGCGCCGGGGTGTCCCAGGGCTTCGTCATCAGCGGCGCCGACTCGCGCACCGCGGTCAACGACATGGTCGGCGGCCAGACGCAGATGGTCGGCATAGTCGCGGCATTGGTCATCGGCCTGGCGCTGGTGCTGTTCAGCGCGCCGCTGGGCTGGATTCCCATGCCGGCCCTGGGCGCGGTGCTGCTGATGGCCGGCTGGGGGCTGATCGACTTCAGCGCGCTCAAGGGCTTCTGGCGCCTGTCGCGCTTCGAGTTCGGCCTGTGCCTGCTGACCACCGTCGGGGTGCTCAGCGTCGGCGTGCTGCCGGGCATCTTCGTGGCCATCGTCATCGCCCTGCTGCGCCTGCTGTACCTGACCTACAAGCCGAGCGACGCGGTGCTCGGCTGGGTCCACGGCATCGACGGCCAGGTCGAGCTGAGCCGCTACCCGCAGGCGCACACCCTGCCGGGCCTGGTGATCTACCGCTTCGACGCGCCGCTGCTGTTCTTCAACGCCGACTACTTCAAGCAGCGCCTGCTGCAGGTGGTGGCGCAGACCAAGGCGCCGCGCGCCGTGCTGCTCAACGCCGAGGGCGTGCTGAACCTGGACGTCAGCGGCCTGACGGTGCTGCGCGAGGTGCAGCAGACTCTGGCGGCGCAGGAGGTGCACCTGTCCCTGGCGCGGGTGCCGCGGGAAACCCTGGCGATGCTGGAGCGCTCCGGCCAGTTGGGCGAGCTGAAGCCGCCGCTGGTGTTCAGCTCGGTGCGCGCGGGGGTGAACGCCTACCGGCGCTGGTACAAGCGCCAGCAGGAGGCCGCCGCAAGCGCAACTGTTCTTGCCCTGGGCAAGCCTGCGGCCCCCTCACCCTAACCCTCTCCCGGAGGGAGAGGGGACCGTTCGGCGTGCGTTGGTGTTTCGGCGTTAGCCGGCTAGCGCAGGGGTTGCCGGCTGAAACCAGGCCTTCTCTCGGCACTGACTGGCCCCCTCTCCCTCCGGGAGAGGGCTGGGGTGAGGGGAAAGCCCGAGCGCAGATGTCATTTCCCTGCAGGAGCGCGCCCTGCGCGCGAATCGCGGACAGAGTCCGCTCCTACAGGGGCTCGGTGCTGCCTACAGGCGGAACTGCCCCACCATCCCCTGCAGGTCGCGGCTGAGCTGGGCCAGTTCGACGCTGGAGGAGGCCGTGGACTCCATGGCCTGGGCCGATTCGTCGGCGATGCCGCGGATGCTGGTGACGCTGCGGTTGATCTCCTCGGCCACCGCGCTCTGCTGCTCGGAGGCCGCGGCGATCTGCTGGTTCATCTGGTGGATCACCGCCACCGCCGCGGCGATCTCGCCCAGCGCGGTCTCGGTCTGCTCGGCGTCGCCGACGCTCTTCTCCACCAGTTGGTGGCTGTGCTGCATGTGCTGCACCGAGGCCTGGGCGCCGTTCTGCAGCGCGCCGATCAGCTTCTCGATCTCCGCCGTCGACTGCTGGGTGCGCCGCGCCAGGGCGCGCACCTCGTCGGCCACCACGGCGAAGCCCCTGCCCTGCTCGCCGGCCCGGGCCGCCTCGATGGCGGCGTTGAGCGCCAGCAGGTTGGTCTGCTCGGCCACCGCCTTGATCACGTCGAGCACGCTGCCGATGTTCTGGCTCTCGCGGCCCAGGTCGTGGATGCTGGCGGAAGCCTCGCGCACCGCCTCGGCCAGCTCGGAAATGCGCCCGAGAGTGCGCCGCACCACCTGCTGCCCGCTGGCCACGGTGCCATCGGCCTGCTCGGCGGAGTGCGCCGCGGCCTCGGCGTTGCGCGCCACCTCGTGGACGGTGGCGGCCATCTGGTTCATCGCCGTGGCCACCTGGTCGGTCTCGGCCTTCTGGCTGTTGACGCCGCTCTGGGTGCGCTCGGTGACGCCGGATAGCGCCTGCGCCGAGGAGGTGATGCGGCCGACGCCTTCATGCAGGCGGCTGACGATGCCGCGCAGGCTCTGCGCCATGGCGTCCACCGCGGCCATCAACTGGCCCACCTCGTCCTTGCGCTCGACGCGGATGGTCTGGCTCAGGTCGCCCTCGGCGATACGGCTGGCCATGCCGATCACCTGGCGCAGCGGGCGCACGATCAGCAGGCTGATCAGCAGCGCGGCCAGGGTACCGACCAGCAGCGCCAGCGCCGCCGAACCGAGCATCGCGCCCACGCTACTGTGCAGCACGCCGACCATGGCCGCCTGCTGCGTGGCGTAGGAGGCATCCACCTGCTGCATCATCTCTTCGGCGCGCTGCGACATCTCGCGGTGCGCCTGCTGTTCCTTGGCCAGGCCGGCGGAGTAGTCGCCGAGGTTGTTGCCGAAGCCGTCGATGTTGGTGGCCACGTCCTTGATCACCGAGACGTAGGCCGGGTCGGTGATTGCAGTCTGCAGTTGCTTCGACAGCTCCAGAGCCTCGTCGGCGGACTTGATGCGCGCATCGCCCGCAGCCTCGCCGTCCTTCTGCTCCAGGCGCGCGCGGGCCTCGTTCAGGCCCTGCAGCACCAGGCGGTAGAGCTGGCCGACCTGGGCCGCCTGCTTGAGCAGTTCCTCGCCGTTCTGGCCCTGGCTCTGCTTGAGTTCGTAGGCGCCGTCGTCGGCCAGGCTGGATTGCAGGATGTCCAGGCTGTTGGAGGCGCTGGACACCGACCAGTTGGCGGCCTCCAGGGCCAGGTGGCGGCTCTTGCTGGCCTGCTCGAAGCGGTCGAAGGAGGCCAGGTAGCCGGCCATGGCCTGGGCCACGCGCTCCATGGCCTCGGCCTGGCCGGGGTGCGCCTTGAGCTGCTCGACGTGCCCGGCGAGGAGCTTGGCGCGCTGGCGCAATTGCTCGGCGGCCTTGGGGCTGGCGCCCTGGACGAAGTCCTTCTCGCTCTGGCGCATCTCCAGGACTTCGCGGTTGACCGCGCTCATGGCGTCCAGCAGGGCGAAGCGCTGCTCGATGGAACGCAGCGCCCCGACGCCGATCCCTGCCACCAGCGCCGTCAGCAGCAATACCAGGCCGAAACCCAGCGCCAGTTTCTTCGCCGTGCCCAGATTGGCCAACCGCCGTTGCACGAACGCGACCATGCCACCCCTCCCCTTGCCGAATGCCTTGCGGGAGAGTCTTCGACCGAAGCTCTCCCGTTCTTTGTCGTTGCTTTGGGACGGAACATTAGGAGCCGGCCGACCGGCGGAACAAGGGGCGGCGTCGATGATGGCAATTCGATGTTGCACACGGGCATGCGCAGGTCGCATCCAGGACAGTCGCGCGCCAAGGTCCCGGCGCGCGGCGGCCTGCGCCCCTATTTGGGGCGGATCATGCTGAAGGTGTCGCGGGTGAAGCTGTAGTGGGTGCCGCCCAGGCGGCCGACCAGGTCGAGCTTCGCCGGGTCGACGTGGCGCTCGTCACGCAGCACGGCGTCGTCGATGTGCGCCAGCAAAACGCGGGCGAAGATCAGGTAGCAGCTGGGCTTGTCCGCCGGGTAGGGCTGGATCTGCGCCAGCTCGCACTCGAAGGCCACGACCGCGCCGGCCACCCGCCGCGGCGCCACGCGCACGCTGGGCAGGGTGGCGATGCCGACCTGTTCGATCTCGCTGACGCCATGGGGCAGCGTGGCGGCGGTGGCATTCATGCTCTCGGCCTGGGCGGCGCTGACCAGGTGGATCACCAGTTGGCCGGTCTCGCGGACGTTGCGCAGGGTGTCCTTGACGCTGCCGTCGTCGCGGATGCTGGTGTTGACCATCAGCGTCGGCGGCTCGTCGCTGATGACCTGGAAGAAGCTGAACGGCGCCAGGTTGCCCTGGCCCTGCGCGGACAGGGTGGAGACCCAGGCGATGGGCCGCGGGGTGACGGTGGAGGCCAGCCAGCGGTAGGCGTCGGCGGGCGCGAGGGTGCTGAAGTCGAGTTGCATGGAGAGGGTTCCTGACTGCCGGGCGGGCCGGAGCGCCCGTCCGCCCGGCGATTATGCCCGCCTTGCCCGCGCCCGGTCAGCGGCCCGCGCGCGATTCCTTGATGTAGAAGCGCGCCTTGCTGGCCTTGTCCAGGCAGCCGCCGTAGGACTCGACCTGCTGCTCGGTCTTCGCCGCGCTGATCAGCGCCAGCGCCTTGGAATAGCTGACGGTGCCGGCGAAGCCCTCGGCCTTGGCCAGGTCCAGCTCGTGCCAGGCGGCGTTCAGTTCGCTGGCGCAGCTGTCGCGGTTGACCGTCTTGCCGGAGCAGCCGGCCAGCACCAGGCTGGCGGCGAGAACTGCAAAAAGTGCCTTCATGACGACCTCCTTGGTGGTTCGGGCGACTTCCAGCTTAGACCGCCGCGGCCCAAGGTTACAGGTGGGTTTGGCGTCGGGCGCATAACGCCTACGGCGTTATGCGCCCGACGTGACGGCCTGCCTTTCGTAGGAGCGGTCTACCGGGGGGCTCGGGAACGCAGGTACTCCACCACCTCGTCGTGGTTGCCGCGGAACTCGATGCGCGAGGCTTTGCTTTCCAACTGGTAGGCGTACATGGGGTCGTAGTATTCGCCCAGCAGCCCCTCGATCCAGCCGCGGTGCAGGTCCACCGCGCCGCTGCGGCGCTGCTCGTCCAGGGCCTCGTCCATGATCGCCGCCAGGCGCTGGTAGCGCTCGCCGCCCAGGCGCTTGACGATGCCCGACAGGCTCTTGCGCAGGTAGGCAGCGAAGGCCTCGAAGCCTTCCTCCGGCGCGCCCTTCACCTCGACGAACTCGGCGCACAGGTCGATCACGTAGTCCTTGAGGATACGCTCCACCCGGCCCTCGAAGCTATCCTCCAGCCACACCAGCGGGTAGCCCTGCATGCCCTGGTACAGCTCCAGCGGCAGCGAGCAGCTGCCGACGATGCGCCCCTCGTCCTCCAGCACGAACTGGCTCAGGCCGGCGTGGCGCTTCTTCAGGATGTCGATGGCCAGGCGGTTCTCGAAGTCGATCTGTGCCGGCTGCGGCGTGGCCCGGCGGCCGAAGCTGGAGCCGCGGTGGTTGGCGTGGCCTTCCAGGTCCAGGGCGTTGTCCAGCTGCGCCACCACCTCGGTCTTGCCGGTGCCGGTGAGGCCGCCGATCAGCACGAAGGAACATTCCTCGGTGGCCGCGCGGGTGGTGTCGAAGAGGAAGCCGCGCAGCGCCTTGTAGCCGCCGACCACGCGCGGATATTCGATGCCGGCGTCCTTCATCCACTGCTGGACGATCTGCGAGCGCAGGCCGCCGCGGAAGCAGTACAGGTAGCCGTCCGGGTGGCGCCGGGCGAAGTCCAGCCAGGCTTCGATGCGCTCGGCCTTGAGCGGGCCGCAGACCAGCTCGTGGCCCAGGGCGATGGCCGCCTGCTGGCCATGCTGCTTGTAGCAGGTGCCCACCTTCTGCCGCTCGACGTCGTTCATCAGCGGCAGGTTCTCGGTGTGGGGGAAGGCGCCCTTGGTGTATTCCACCGGGGCGCGCACGTCCATCAGGGGGACGTCATTGAGGAAGAGTTCGCGGTAGTGCCGGGTGTTGTCGCGCATCAGGCCACCTCTACCGCGTGACTCTGTCGCTCGACCAGCTCGCCGATGGGCGCCAGTCGCAAGCCCAGTTCGGCGGCAGTGGCGAGGAATTCCGCCTCGCCCTCGGGGGCCACCGCCACCAGCAGGCCGCCGCTGGTCTGCGGGTCGCACAGCAGCAGCTTGTGCAGTTCCGGCAGCGGCGCGATGCGCTCGCCGTAGCTGTCGAAGTTGCGCAGGGTGCCGCCGGGCACGCAGCCCTGTTCCAGGTAGTACTGCACGTGCTCCAGGCGCGGCACCGCGTCGAAGCGGATGCGTGCGGTCAGGCCGGCGCCGTCGGCCATCTCCACCAGGTGGCCGAGCAGGCCGAAGCCGGTGACGTCGGTCATGGCCGTCACCCCGGCGAGCTTGCCGAAGCGGCTGCCGGGCTTGTTCAGGGTGCACATCCAATCGCGGGCCAGGCCCACGTCCTCGGCGCGCAGCCTGGACTTCTTCTCGGCGGTGGTGAGGATGCCGATGCCCAGCGGCTTGGTCAGGTACAGGCGGCAGCCGGCGGTGGCGGTGTCGTTGCGCTTCATGAAGCGCTTTTCCACCAGGCCGGTGACGGCCAGGCCGAAGATCGGCTCGGGGGCGTCGATGGAGTGGCCGCCGGCCAGCGGGATGCCCGCCTCGTCGCAGACCTTGCGGCCGCCGGCGATCACCTCGCGGGCGATCTCCGGGGCCAGCACGTTGACCGGCCAGCCGAGGATGGCGATGGCCATCAGCGGGTCGCCGCCCATGGCGTAGATGTCGCTGATGGCGTTGGTGGCGGCGATGCGGCCGAAGTCGAAGGGATCGTCGACGATGGGCATGAAAAAGTCGGTGGTGGACACCACGCCGCGCTCGCCGTCGATAGCATAGACCGCAGCGTCGTCGCGCGAGGCGTTGCCGACCCACAGGTTCGGGTCCAGGTTCTGCGCGCCGCTGCCGGCCAGGATCACTTCCAGCACCTTGGGGGAAATCTTGCAGCCGCAGCCGGCACCGTGGCTGTACTGGGTCAGGCGGATGGGTTCGCTCATGTTGGCTCCGGGGCGGGAAATCGATCGGCCGATTCTAGCAAACACCCTTGGCGCCCCGCCCTACCCGGGCGTATCGTCAGTGACATCCGGCGCCGGCCCAGGCCGCCCGCCGCGCCTTGCAATGCGTTGTTTTCAGAGGAATAACCGTCCATGTCGAAACAAGTGGCGCTGGTGCTCGGCTCCGGCGGAGCACGGGGTTATGCGCATATCGGCGTGATCGAGGAACTGGAGCGGCGCGGCTACGAGATCGCCTGCATCGCCGGCTGCTCCATGGGCTCGGTGATCGGTGGCATCTACGCCGCCGGCAAGCTGGGGGAATACCGCGACTGGGTGGAAAGCCTGGACTACCTGGACGTGCTGCGCCTGCTGGACGTCAGCTTCCGCCTCGGCGCCATCCGCGGCGAGCGGGTGTTCGGCAAGATCCACGAGATCATCGGCGACATCAACATCGAGGACCTGCCCATCCCCTACACGGCGGTGGCCACCGACCTCACCAACCAGCAGGAAATCTGGTTCCAGGAAGGCGATCTGCACCAGGCCATGCGCGCCTCGGCGGCCATTCCCAGCCTGTTCACCCCGGTGATGCAGGGCCCGCGCATGCTGGTCGACGGCGGCCTGCTCAACCCGCTGCCGATCGTGCCGGTGGTGTCCAGCCACGCCGACCTGATCATCGCGGTGAACCTCAACGCCACCAACCAGCGCCAGTACCAGCTGCCGGTGATCGAGCGGCCGGCGGCGCTCAAGGGCCGCTTCGACAGCCTGATCGGCAGCCTCGGCGACAAGCTCAGCCGGTTCCGCCGCCACGGCCCGGAGCTGGAACCGCCGGAACTGCGCGCCGAAGCCCTGCTGGAGCCGGTGCCCGACAGCGAGGAACCGGCCGAGCCGGAAATGCAGCAGCCGGCCGCGGCGCCCCTGGGCAAGGGCTCGCCGAAGTCCGCCAGCGGCAGCCAGGTGATCGACAGCAGCAGCCCGGCCTCGTTGCTGGAGCTGGTCAACCAGAGCTTCGAGGTGATGCAGACCTCCCTGGCGCAGTACAAGATCGCCGGCTACCCGCCGGACGTGCTGATCAACGTGCCCAAGCGGGTGTGCCGCTTCTTCGAGTTCTACAAGGCGCCGGAGCTGGTGGCCCTGGGAAGGCAGATCGCCAGCGATACGCTGGACCGGTACGAGGCGGAGAATCCGTAGGGCGCATAACGCCAACGGCGTTATCCGCCGATTGGCCTGGATCGGTACGAGGTGGAGAATCCGCGTCCACAGGATTGCACCGACCTTTCCACCCGCACCGAACAGCCCCCTCTCCCGCTTGCGGGAGAGGGCTGGGGAGAGGGTGCTCTTTGCGCGGGTTCGAGCTATCGCGGACGGAGTCCGCTCCTACGATGGGGTTTCGCCTGGCACACAGGTGCGGGCCCTACCCGCGATTCGCGCAAAAGTTGCGCTCCTACGGTTCATGCCGGGCGGCAGGCCCCATTGTAGGAGCGGACTCCGTCCGCGATTTTCATCAGGCATCGCGCAGGCGATAGCCCACGCCGGCCTCGGTCACGATGAAGCGCGGGTTGGCCGGGTCGTCCGCCAGTTTCTGCCGCAGGTGACCGACCACCACGCGCAGGTAGTGGGTGTCCTCGACGTGGGTCGGGCCCCAGATGTCCTTGAGCAGTTGCTGCTGGGTGACCACCCGCCCCAGGTGCCGGGCCAGGGTGGCCAGCACCGCGTATTCCTTGCGGGTCAGCGCCACTTCGGCGCCGTCGAGGCTCACCCGGCGGTAGGCGAAATCGACCAGTAGCGGCCCCACCGCCACCTGCGCTTCCTGGCTCTCGCCCTGGTGGCCCTGGCGCAGCAGCGCGCGGATGCGGGCGAGGAATTCCTGGATGCCGAAGGGCTTGGTCACGTAGTCGTTGGCGCCGCCGTCCAGGGCCAGCACCTTCTCGCTCTCGGCGGCGCGCACCGAGAGCACCAGCACCGGCACCTGCGACCATTCGCGCAACTCGCGCAGCACCTCCTGGCCGTCCTTGTCCGGCAGGCCGAGGTCGAGCACCACCAGGTCCGGGCGGTTCAGCGCCGCCTGGGCCAGGCCCTCCTCGCCGCTGCCGGCTTCCACCACCCGGTAGCCGCCGGCGTTGAGGCTGATGCGCAGGAACTTGCGGATCTGCGGCTCGTCGTCGATGACCAGGATGCAGGCGGCGTTGGCGTTGCTCATCGGGCTCGGCTGGCTGGGGGCGGTGGCGCCTAGCTTGGGCCTTTCAACCACCGGCATCAAGCTGCTCCAGGTCCGGCTGGCGCTGCAGCGGCAGGTGCAGGGTCAGGGTGGTGCCGCGGCCGTCCAGGCCGTCGCCGACGCTGATGCGCCCGCCGTGGGCGCCGACCATGCCCTGGCAGATCGCCAGGCCCAGGCCGGTGCTCGGCCCGCCGCGGTCGCCCCGGGCGGCGCTGTAGAACATGTCGAAGATCTTCTCGCGCTCGACCTCGGGAATCCCCGGGCCCTCGTCGCTGACGCTGAACTGCAGCTCGTCGCCGACCTGCGCGGCCTGCACCCGCAGGCGCCCACCCGGCGGCGAGAAGCGCGCGGCGTTCTCCAGCACGTTGACCAGCGCCTGCTCGATCAGCGCCGCATGCACGTACAGCAGCGGCAGTTCGGCCGGCACGCGGGTTTCCACGCGATAGGGCGCGAGCAGCGCACGCAGGCGGTGCACGGCGCTGCCGACGATATCTTCAGGGGCCACCCAGTCGCGCGCCAGCTTCAGCCCGCCCTGGCCCAGGCGGGTCATGTCCAGCAGGTTCTGGATGTAGCGGTCCAGGCGCTCGGCCTCGTCGCGGGTGCTTTCCAGCAGTTCCTTGCGATCGGCCGGGGGAATCGCGTTGCCCAGGGCCAGCAGGCTGTCGATGGCACCGCGCATGGTGGTCAGCGGGGTGCGCAGGTCGTGGCTGACCGAGGCCAGCAACGCGCTGCGCAGTTGCTCGGTCTCGCCGTGCAGGCGCGCGGCTTCCAGGTCGTCGGCCAGGCGCGCGCGGGCCAGGGCCTGGGCCAGAGGCTGGCCGAGGGCGGCGAGCAGGCGGCGGCGCTGGCCGGGCAGCGGCTCGCCGTCCTTGGGCCGCACGCCGAGCAGCGCCAGCGGCCCCTCCTCCGCCGACAGCGGCCACCACCACCAGCGCCCCGCCGGCAATGTGCCGGTGCCCAGGCCGGCCGGCTGGTCGTGCTGCCAGGCCCAGTCGGCGGCGGCGCGCTCCTGCTCGTCGAAGCCGCGGGCGTGGCCGCTTTCCACCTTCCAGTCGTCGTGCTGGCGGGCCAGCACGCAGATGTCCAGGTCATTCCACAGGGCGAACTGCTGGGCGGCGGCGGCCAGCACCGCCTGGCGGTCGGTGGCGGCGGTGAGCTTGCGCGAGAGTTCCAGCAGCGCGCCGGTCTCCTCCTGGGTGTCGCGCAGCACTTGCAGCTGGCGGCGCTGGCGCGCGGCGAGGTTGCCGGTGAGCGCGGCCATGAGCAGGAAGAACAGCAGGGTCAGCACGTCCTGCTCGCGCTGGATGGAAAGGGAGAAGTACGGCGGGATGAACAGGAAGTCGTAGGCCAGGAACGACAGCACCGCGCACACCAGCGCCGGCCACAGGCTGCTGCGCACCGCCACCAGCAGCACGGCGGCGAGGAACACCAGGGAGATGTTCGGCAGCTCCAGCAGGCGCGACACGCCCCAGGCCAGGGCGCTGGCGCCGGCGGCGGCCAGGGCCGCCAGCAGGTAGTCGCGCCAGTGGCCGCGCTCGCCGCGGCGCGGCGCGGCCGGGGCCAGGTCGGCCTCGCTGTCCAGCACGCTGATTTCCAGGCCTTCGCCCAGGCGCAGCAGGCGCGCCGCCAGGCCGCCGCCGAACAGCCGGCGGTACCAGCGCTGCCGCGAACGGCCGACCAGGATCAGGCTGGCGCGTCGCTCGCGGGCGTGCTCGACCAGGGTGCGCGCCACTTCCCCGCCGCGCAGTTGCACCACCTCGCCGCCCAGGCGCTCGGCCAGTTGCTGGGCGTTCTGCAGGTACAGGCGCGATTGCTCGTCGCGGGCGTCGCCGGTGTCGACGTGGACCAGGCTCCAGGGCAGGTGACGGCGCTCGGCCACCCGCGAGGCGTGGCGCACCAGGCGCTCGGCGTTGCGCTCGCCGTCCACGCCCAGCAGCAGGCGGCCGCGCAGCGCCGGGGCCTCGCCGCCCTGCTGGCGGTAGCGGTGCGCCAGGTCCGCATCCACCCGCGCGGCGGCGGTCTGCATGGCCAGTTCGCGCAGGGCGGTGAGGTTGGTCTGGCTGAAGAAGGCGTCGATGGCCGCCCTCGCCTGCTCCGGCACGTAGACCTTGCCCTCGCGCAGGCGCTCCAGCAGCTCGCGCGGCGGCAGGTCCACCAGCAGCAGTTCGTCGGCTTCCTGCAGCACCCAGTCGGGCACCGTTTCGCGCACCTGCACGCCGGTGATGTCGCGCACCTGGTCGTTGAGGCTTTCCAGGTGCTGGACGTTGACCGTGGTGTAGACGTCGATGCCGGCGGCGAGCAGCTCCTGGATGTCCTGCCAGCGCTTGGCATGGCGGCTGCCGGGGGCGTTGCTGTGGGCCAGCTCGTCGACCAGGGCGAGCTGCGGCGGCTCGCGCAGCAGGCCGTCGAGGTCCATCTCGGCGAGGTGGATGCCGCGGTATTCCGAGCGCAGCAGCGGCTGCTGCGGCAGGCCGGCGAGCAGCGCCTCGGTCTCGGCGCGGCCGTGGGTCTCGACGATGCCCACGCGCAGGTTCACGCCCTGGCGCAGTTGGCCCTGGGCGGCCAGCAGCATGGCGTAGGTCTTGCCCACGCCGGGGGCGGCGCCGAGGAACACCTTCAGGCGTCCGCGGCCGTTGCGCTCCAGGTCCGCGAGCAGGGCGTCGGCGCGCTTGGGATCGGTCATGCTGGCCTCCAGGGGGTTGCGCGCAAGTCTAGCGAGGCAGTTGCTCGAGGGCCATGTTCAGGGCCAGCACGTTGACCACCGCCGGGCCCACCAGCGGCCGCCGGGTGTGCGCCTCGACCAGGTTGTGCACGGCCTGCTCCGGCAGGCTGCGGGCCTGGGCGATGCGCGGCACCTGGTAGAGCGCGGCGTCCGGCGGCAGCTGCGGGTCCAGGCCGCTGCCGGAGGTGGTGACCAGCGCCAGCGGCACCGGGCGCCCGGCCACTGCCTCGGCGGCGGCGTCCTTGGCGATGCGCTCGGCCAGCGCCGGGTTGCCCGGGGCCAGGTTGGAGGCGCTGCTGGAGACGGTGGCATAGTCGCCGGCCGAGGGCCGTTCATGGAACCACTGCGGCCCCTCGAACTTCTGCGCCAGCAGCGCCGAGCCGCGGACTTCGCCCTTGGCGTCGCGCACCAGGCTGCCGTTGGCCTGTGCGGGGAAAGCCACCTGGGCGATGCCGGTGACCAGCAGCGGATAGGCCACGCCGGTGACCAGCGAAAGCAGGGCCAGGGAGGCGATGGCGGGGCGGATGTGATTGAGCATTTCCAGTTTCCTCGATGCGAGCTCTTCGTAGGAGCGAGCTTGCTCGCGAAGCTTTCGAACCAGGGCGGTTCGCGAGCGAGCTCGCTCCTACAGTTCGGGTAGCCCGTAGGATGGGTTGAGCGAAGCGATACCCATCGCCAAGGCCGGCAGTCCCGTTCAGACCAGGCCCAGGGCCACCAGCAACAGGTCGATGGCCTTGATGCCGATGAAGGGCGCGATGATCCCGCCCACCCCGTAGATCAGCAGGTTGCGCCGCAGCAGGTGCATGGCGTCGCTGGCCGCCACGCGCACGCCGCGCAGGGCCAGGGGGATCAGCGCGACGATGATCAGCGCGTTGAACACGATGGCCGAGAGGATGGCGCTCTGCGGGCTGGCCAGGTGCATGACGTTGAGCACCTGCAGCTGCGGGTAGATGCCGGCGAACAGCGCGGGCAGGATGGCGAAGTACTTGGCCACGTCGTTGGCCACCGAGAAGGTGGTCAGCGCGCCGCGGGTCACCAGCAGTTCCTTGCCCACCTGGACCACGTCGAGCAGCTTGGTCGGGTCGCTGTCCAGGTCCACCAGGTTCGCCGCCTCGCGGGCCGCCTGGGTGCCGTCGTTCATGGCCATGCCGACGTCCGCCTGGGCCAGCGCCGGCGCATCGTTGGCGCCATCGCCGCACATGGCGACCATGCGTCCTTCGCCCTGCTCCTGGCGGATGCGCGCCAGTTTCTTCTCCGGCGTGGCCTCGGCGATCACGTCGTCCACCCCGGCCTCGGCGGCGATGGCCGCGGCGGTCAGCGGGTTGTCGCCGGTCACCATCACGGTGCGGATGCCCATGCGGCGCAGTTCGGCGAAGCGCTCGCGGATGCCCGGCTTGACCACGTCCTTGAGGTGGATGGCGCCGAGCAGCCTGCCGTCGGCCACCACCAGCAGCGGGGTGCCGCCGCTCTGGGCGATGCGTTCGACCTCTTTGGCCAGGCTTTCCGGCATCTCGTCGCGGGCGCGGCCGATGAAGGCCAGCGCGGCGTCCACCGCGCCCTTGCGGTACACGCGGCCGTCGAGGTCAACGCCGGACAGGCGCGTCTCGGCGCTGAAGGCGATGGGCGTCAGCTGTTCGCGCGACGGCTCCGGCAGGAGGATCTGCGCGCGGAGGAACTCGACGATGGACTTGCCTTCCGGGGTGTCGTCGGCCAGCGAGGCGAGGAAGGCACCCTCGGCCAGTTCCGGCGCGCTCACCCCCGGCGCGGCGTGCAGCGCGGCGCAGCGGCGGTTGCCGAAGGTGATGGTGCCGGTCTTGTCGAGCATCAGCACGTGTACGTCGCCGGCGGCCTCCACCGCGCGGCCGGACTTGGCGATCACGTTCAGGCGCACCAGGCGGTCCATGCCGGCGATGCCGATGGCCGAGAGCAGGCCGCCGATGGTGGTGGGGATCAGCGTCACCAGCAGCGCCACCAGGAACACCAGCGGCAGGCTGCCGCCGGCGAACAGGGCGAAGGGCTTGAGCGTCACCACCACCAGCAGGAAGATCAGCGTCAGGCCGATCAGCAGGATGTCCAGGGCCACCTCGTTGGGCGTCTTCTGCCGCTTGGCGCCCTCCACCAGGGCGATCATGCGGTCGAGGGTCGACTCGCCGGGGTTGACGCTGATACGCACCAGCAGCCAGTCGGAAACCAGCCGGGTGTTGCCGGTCACGGCCGAGCGGTCGCCGCCGGACTCGCGGATCACCGGCGCCGATTCGCCGGTGATGGCGGCCTCGTTGACCGCCGCCACGCCCTCGATCACCTCGCCGTCGCCGGGGATCAGCTCGCCGGCAACCACTCGCACCACGTCGCCCTTGCGCAGGCTGGTGGCCGGCACGCTTTCGTAGGCGCCGTCGACGTTCAGGCGCTGCGCCATCAGGCCCTGGGTGCCGGCCTTGAGGCTGTCGGCGCGGGCCTTGCCGCGGCCCTCGGCCAGGGCTTCGGCGAAGTTGGCGAAGAGCACGGTGAACCACAGCCAGGCGGCGATCTGCGCGGCCACCGACAGCGGCACGGCGTCACCGCCGGTGAAGCACAGCACTGTGGTGAGGATGGCGGTCAGTTCCACCACCAGCATCACCGGCGAGCGCTGCAGCTGGCGCGGGTCGAGCTTGACGAAGGCCTGCAGCAGCGCCGGCCTCCACAGCGCGGCGAAGCTCAGGCTGTGGCGTTTCTCGGGGGCGGACGTGGCGCTCTTGAGCGGCATGTCCTGGGTCTTGGCGTTCATCTATCGGCTCCTCAGAAGCCCAGGGTCAGGTGATCGGCCACCGGGCCGAGAACCAGGGTCGGCAGGAAGTTCAGGCCACCGACCAGGAGGATGGTCGCCGCCAGCAGGCCGACGAACAGCAGGCCGTGCGTGGGGAAGCTGTTCGGCCCCACCGGCACGCGCTTCTTCGCCGCCAGGCTGCCGGCGATGGCCAGCACCGGGACGATGTAGCCGAAGCGGCCGATGAGCATGGCCAGGGCGATCATCAGGTTGTGGAACGGGGTGTTGGCGCCGAAGCCGGCGAACGCCGAACCGTTGTTCGCGGTGCCCGAGGTATAGGCGTAGAGCAGCTGGCTGAAGCCGTGGGCGCCAGGGTTGCTCACCGCGCTCGCCGGACCCGGCAGGCTGGCGGCGATGGCGCCGAGCACCAGCACGCCGACCGGCATCACCAGCAGGGTGGCGACCAGCAGGCGGACTTCGCGGGCCTCCAGCTTCTTGCCCAGGTATTCCGGGGTGCGGCCGATCATCAGGCCGGCCAGGAACACCGCGACCAGGACGAACAGCAGCATGCCGTAGAGGCCGGCGCCGACGCCGCCGAAGACCACCTCGCCGAGCATCATGTTGAACATCGCCACCAGGCCGCTGAGCGGGTTGAGGCTGTCGTGCATGGCGTTCACCGAGCCGTTGGAGGCGGCCGTGGTGGTCACCGCCCAGAGCACGCTGGCGGTGGTGCCGAAGCGGCTCTCCTTGCCTTCCAGGGGCGCGCCCTGGGTGATCGGCAGGTGCGCCAGCGCCGGGTTGGGCTGGTACTCGGCCCACAGGGCGACGCCCAGGCCGACGACGAACAGCAGCAGCATGCAGCCGAGGATGGCGCGGCTCTGGCGCAGGTCCTTGACGTAGTGGCCGAAGGTGAACACCAGCGCCGCCGGGATCAGGATGATCGACGCCAGCTCGAACAGGTTGGCCCAGGCCGTGGGGTTCTCGAACGGGTGCGCCGAGTTCACGCCGAAGAAGCCGCCGCCATTGGTGCCCAGTTGTTTGATGGCGATCTGGCTGGCCGCCGGGCCCAGCGGGATGGACTGCTCGGCGCCCTGCAGGGTGGTGGCGTGGACGTAGTCGAGGAAGGTCTGCGGCACGCCCTGCCAGACCAGCAGCAACGCCAGGACCAGGCACAGCGGCAGCAGGCCGTAGAGGGTCGCGCGGGTCAGGTCGACCCAGAAGTTGCCGAGGTGCTGCGTGGACTTGCGGGCGATGCCGCGAGCCAGCACCACCAGCACGGCCAGGCCGACGGCGGGGCTGACGAAGTTCTGCACGGTCAGGCCGAGCATCTGGCTCAGGTAGCTCAGCGCCGCCTCGCCGCTGTAGGCCTGCCAGTTGGTGTTGGTGACGAAGCTCACCGCGGTGTTGAAGGCCAGGGTCCATTCCAGGCCCGGCAGGTGCTGCGGGTTGAGCGGCAGCATGCCCTGGCCAACGAGGATGGCGAACAGCAGCGCAAGGCCCACCAGGTTGAAGGCGAGCATGGCCAGGGTGTAGGTCTTCCAGTCCTGCTCGGCCCGCGGGTCGATGCCGCAGACGCGGTAGATCAGGCGCTCCACCGGCGCCAGCACCGGGCTGAGGAAGGTGCGCTCGCCCTCCATCACCTTGTAGTAGAAGCGCCCGAGCAGCGGCGCGGGCAGCAGCACCAGGGCGAAGAAGGCGGCGATCAGCAGCACGTCATGGCTGTTCATGCAGCCCCCTAGGAACGGTCGGCGCGCAGCAGCGCCACCAGCAGGTAGATGAAAAGTCCCGTGGCCAGGACCAGGGACACCCCGTCGAGCACGCTCATGTCTGTCTCTCCTCACGCAGGCGGATCCTTGCGATGGCGAAATTGTCCGCAAAGGGGGCGTAAAGAAGCGATTGGCGGGGCTTCCGGCGGGCATAAAGAAAGCGTAAAGAAGCGCTGTGGCGCGGTTTTGTAAGCGCACCGATACATTGACGACACTCTGTCGATATCCGCCGCCGTCAGTCTTGCCTACCGTGGCCCGCCGTGCGGCGGCGGGTTAGCATTGACCCCGCGCCCCGGGCGCTCCCAGCGACAGGTACTGCATGTTTCCCTCCAGCCCCACCTCCAGCCAAGACAGCCAGCGCCGCTGGACCATCCGCGCCCTGCTGGTGGACGACGACGAGCCGATCCGCGAACTGCTCTGCGGCTACCTGGCGCGCTTCAACATCGAGGCGCGCGGCGTGGCCGACGGCGCGGGCATGCGCCAGGCGCTGGCCGAGGAAAACTTCGACGTGGTGGTGCTGGACCTGATGCTGCCCGGCGAGGACGGCCTGTCGCTGTGCCGCTACCTACGCAGCGAGTCGGACATCCCGATCCTGATGCTCACCGCGCGCTGCGAGCCGGCCGACCGCATCATCGGCCTGGAACTGGGCGCCGACGACTACATGGCCAAGCCCTTCGAGCCGCGCGAGCTGGTGGCGCGCATCCAGACCATCCTGCGCCGCGTGCGTGGCGACGAGGCGCGCAACGAACCGCGCGCCCAGGTGCGTTTCGACCAGTGGCGGCTGGACAGCGTGCTGCGCCAGCTGCACTCACCGGACGGCCTGGTGGTGCCGCTGTCCAACGCCGAGTTCCGCCTGCTCTGGGTGTTCCTCGAACGCCCGCGCCGGGTGCTCAACCGCGAACTGCTGCTGGACGCCGCGCGCGGCCGCGCCATCGAGGCCTTCGACCGCAGCATCGACCTGCTGGTCTCGCGCCTGCGCCAGAAGCTCGGCGACGACCCGCGCTCGCCGCGGCTGATCAAGACCGTGCGC
Source organism: Pseudomonas sp. PI1 (assembly GCF_000812405.1). Classification (NCBI taxonomy): domain Bacteria; kingdom Pseudomonadati; phylum Pseudomonadota; class Gammaproteobacteria; order Pseudomonadales; family Pseudomonadaceae; genus Pseudomonas; species Pseudomonas sp. PI1. The sequence continues at coordinate 19,854 of NZ_JWMC01000023.1, read as the reverse complement.
GGCGAAGGCTACCTGTTCGACGTCCGTGACATCGCCTGACCCCGGCCCGGCCAAGGAGGCCAGATGAAGAAGCGCTCGCTGCAGTTCGCCGACAGCCTGTTCGCCCGTCTGTTCGGGGTGTTCCTGCTGGCCATCGTGGTCGCGCACCTGCTGGCCTTCGTCTGGTTCAGCCACTTCCGCCATCCCGGCCCGCCGCCACCGCCGCCACCGCCCCATGAGCAGTTCGAGGGACACATGGTCGGCCCGCCGCCGCCCCCGCCGCCGCGGCTGCCGTTCTGGAGCATGCCCTTCCTGTTCCAGTTGCTCGCCCTGGTCGGCGCCGCCTGGTTCGGCGCGCGCCTGCTCGCCAGCCCGGTGGAGCGCCTGGGCAATGCCGCGCTGCAGCTGAGCGAGGACCTGGACAGCCCGCCGCTGCCGGAAACCGGGCCGCAGGAGGCGCAGCGCGCGGCACAGGCCTTCAACCGCATGCGCGAGCGCATCCGCGAGCAGGTGCAGCAGCGCGGCCGCATGCTGGTGGCGGTGTCCCACGACCTGCGCACGCCGCTGTCGCGGCTGAAGCTGCGTGTGGAGGAGATCGACAACCCGCAGCTGCGCGCGCGCTTCGCCCAGGACCTGGGCGAGATGATCGGCATGCTCGACTCCACCCTGCACTACCTGCACCAGGAGCGCACCAGCGAGGCGCTGCAGTGGTTCGACGTCAACGCCCTGGTCGAATCGCTGGCCGAGGACGCCTGCGAGCATGGCGCCCGCGTCAGCGTCGAAGGCCAGTGCGCACCGCTGAAGGTGCAGCCGCTGGCCCTGCGCTCGTGCCTGTCGAACCTGCTGGACAACGCCCTGCGCTACGCCGGCGAGGTGCAGCTGATACTGCGCGACAGCGGCCAGCAGGTGGAGATCCTCGTCCGCGACCACGGCCCGGGCATCCCCGCGCAGATGCGCGAGCAGGTATTCGAGCCCTACTTCCGCCTGGAAGGCTCGCGCAACCGCAACTCCGGCGGCGTCGGCCTGGGCCTGGCCATCGCCCGCGAGGCGGCGCGGCGCCACGGCGGCGACCTGTACTTCGAGGAAACCCCGGGCGGCGGCGCCACCGCGGTGCTGCGCCTGCCGCGCGCCTGAGGCTTTGTCGGCCGCCGCATACAAAGCGCACATACCGCCGACAAGGCGCCCATCGAACCTGCCAGGACCGGAACTCCAGTTCCGGACCCCATAACCTCATGGAGGCAGTCCGATGATCAGCGGAGTCAGCAGCTACAGCAGCTATTACAGCAGCGCCGCGCTCGCCAGCACCCAGCGCAGCGCCAGCAGCTCCAGCAGCACCACCAGCACCAGCACCAGCACCAGCGGCAGCAGCGACAAGGCGCAGAAATTCGCCGCCGACCTGTTCAAGTCCCTCGACAGCGACGGTGACGGCAGCGTCAGCTCCAGCGAGCTGGACAGCGCCCTGTCCGCCTCCGGCAGCGACAGCGGCGACATCGACATCGATTCGCTGCTGGCCCAGCTGGACAGCGACGGCAGCGGCGGCATCAGCCAGGACGAACTGAGCAGCGCCCTGCAACAGGCCCAGGGCGACATGCCGCCGCCCCCGCCACCCTCCTCCGACCAGGCCGCCAGCGACCTGCTGTCGTCCCTGGACAGCGATGGCGACGGCAGCATCAGCAGCGACGAACTCAGCGCCGCCAGCGCCTCCGGCACCGACAGCAGCGAACTGTTCAGCGCCCTGGACAGCGACGGCAACGGCAGCATCAGCCAGGACGAACTGAGCAGCGCCCTGCAGCAGGCCCAGGGCGACATGCCGCCGCCCCCGCCGCCCGCTTCCGGGGAAACCGACAGCAGCCTGACCAGCAGCACCAGCAGCGACGCCTCCAGCACCAACAGCGGCTCGGCCGGCGCCGAAGCCGTGCAGCAGATGCTCGCCATGCTGGCCAGGCACTACCAGGACAGCAGCGCCGCCAGCTACCAGAACACCAGCGGCAGCCTGGTCAATATCGCTGCCTGAGTCTCCTGCCGGCTGCGCCGGGGCGCTTTCGATACCCATCGGGCAATGGCGATGGGTATCGCTTCGCTCAACACCATCCTACGGGTGCCGGGATGCTCCCGTAGGGCGCATAACGCCTACGGCGTTATCCGCCGTTTTCATCGGGCACCGGAAGGTTCGGCGTAACCCTGTAGGAGCAGCTGTCTTGCCAACTGCGCCGAGATGCTTTTCGTAGGATGGGTTGAGCTTGCGATACCCATCGGACCATGGTGATGGGTATCGCTTCGCTCAACACCATCCTACGGGGTGTTGAGCTTGCCGGACTCCGTCCGCGAATCGCGCGCAGGGCGCGCTCCTACAAGGGGACGATCCGCGCCTTGCCAGCCCCCCACCGCTGCAGTAGCCTGTCCGGCCTAATCATCCGATGATTGGATGTCTATATGGCCAATCCCCTCAAGCGCTCCCTGGTCGACATCGCCCTGGAGCAGATCCGCCAGCGCATCGACAGCGGCGCCTGGGCCCTCGGCCAGCGCCTGCCGCCGGAACCGGAGCTGGCGGAAATCCTCGGCATGAGCCGCAACACCGTGCGCGAGGCGGTGCGCGTGCTGACCTTCTCCGGCGTGCTGGAAGTGCGCCAGGGCGATGGCACCTACGTGCGCGCCTGCGCCAACCCGCTGGACACCATGCTGGCCCTGGCCCGCGGCTCCATCGAGCAGGCCCTGGAAGCGCGCGGGGTGATCGAGGTAGAGGCCGCGCGCCTGGCCGCCCTGCGCCGCAGCGACGCCGACCTGGCCGCCCTGCGCCAGGCCCTGGCGCTCAGCGCGCAGCACTACGGCGGCGACCTTCAGGCCTACGTCGAGCACGACCTGGCCTTCCACCAGCGCGTGGTGGACAGCGCCCACAACCCGCTGCTGAGCGAGCTGTACCGCTACTTCTCGCAGGTCATCCGCGCCGGCCTGCAACACACCATCAGCGAACCCGGCCGCCCGCAGCCGGCCTTCGAGCTGCACCGGCAACTGCTGGACGCCCTGGAGCGCCAGGACGCCGAGGCGGCCGCGGCCGCCAACCGCGCGCTGCTGATCTGACTTCCCTTCCCACTGCCTTGCGATCGCCACCATGCCCCAACAACATCACGCCGACGAACTGCTGATCGACGCCGAGATCGACGAAGCCCCCGCCCCTACACCCGCACCGGTACGGCCCTGGCTGCTGTTGCTCGGCCTGGTGCTGGTGGCGCTGAACCTGCGCCCGGCGCTGTCGAGCCTGGCGCCACTGCTGAACATGGTGCGCGAGCACACCGGCCTGTCGGCCGCCGCCGCAGGCCTGCTGACCACCCTGCCGGTGCTCTGCCTGGGCCTGTTCGCCCCGCTGGCGCCCCGCCTGGCGCGGCGCCTGGGGGCCGAGCGGGCGGTGCTGGCGATCCTCCTGCTGCTGGCCGCAGGCATCGTCCTGCGCAGCCTGTTCCCCATCGCCGGGCTGTTCCTCGGCAGCCTGGTGGCCGGCGCCAGCATCGGCATCATCGGCGTGCTGCTGCCGGGCATCGTCAAGCGCGACTTCCCGCACATCGCCGGGATCATGACCGGCGTCTACACCATGGCCCTGTGCCTGGGCGCGGCCCTGGCCGCCGGGGCCAGCGTGCCCCTGGCCGAACTGTTCGGCGGCAGCTGGCAGCCGGCCCTGGCCGCCTGGGCCCTGCCGGCGGTGCTCGCCGCGCTGGTCTGGCTGCCGCAGACGCGCCAGGCCCAGCACGCCCACCGCCAGGCCTTCCAGGTCCGCGGCCTGTGGCGCGATCCGCTGGCCTGGCAGGTGACCCTGTACATGGGCCTGCAGTCGTCGCTGGCCTACATCGTGTTCGGCTGGCTGCCGTCGATCCTCATCGACCGCGGCCTGAGCCCGACGGCCGCCGGGCTGATGATGTCCGGCTCGGTGATGGTGCAGCTGTTCAGCGCCCTGGGCGCGCCCTGGCTCGGCACCCGCGGGCGCGACCAGCGCCTGGTGGTGTTCCTGGTCCTGGCGCTGACCCTCGCCGGCCTGCTCGGCCTGCTCTACGCGCCCAGCGGTAGCCTGTGGCTGTGGGCGGTGGTGCTCGGCCTGGGCCAGGGCGGCACCTTCAGCATCGGCCTGGCGCTGATCGTGCTGCGTTCGCCCGACGCCCACGTCGCCTCGCACCTGTCCGGCATGGCCCAGGGCGTGGGCTACACCCTGGCGGCCCTGGGGCCCTTCCTGGTCGGTCTGGTGCACGATCTGAGCGACGGCTGGAATGCGGTGGGCGTCATCTTCATCGTCATCAGCCTGGGCGCGCTGGCGGCCGGCCTCGGTGCCGGCCGCGACCGTTTGGTCGGCGTGCGCAGCGAGGCGCTTTCGTAGGGCTTCGCTGCATGGGCCAACGGCGTATAACCGCGAACGGTTATACGCCCTACGGCGCCAGGGAAGCACGGTCGTAGGATGGGTTGAGCCTGCGAAACCCATGCTGCCGTGGCGATGGGTATCGCTTCGCTCAACGCCATCCTACGACGGGCGATAACCGAAGATTCCGGCCTAGGGCGCCTTGTCCCCCGGGCCGCCCGGCGGCAGGGTGCCGCGCTTGGGGCTCTCGATCCAGTCGTTGACCAGGTTGTAGACCACCGCCAGCAGCACCGGGCCGAGGAACAGGCCGATGAAGCCGAAGCTGAGCAGCCCGCCGAGCACGCCGAGCAGCACCACCACCAGCGGCAGGTTGCCGCCGCGGCTGATCAGGTAGGGCTTGAGGATGTTGTCCACGCCGCTGATGACGAAGAAGCCCCAGATGCCCAGGAACACCCCGTAGCCGTACTCGCCCTGGAAGAACAGCCAGACGGTGGCCGGCCCCCAGACCAGCGGCGGGACCATCAGCAGGCTGCAGACGAAGGTCAGCAGGCCGAGCAGGATCGGACCGGGCACCCCGGCGATGCTGAAGCCGATGAAGGCCAGCACTGCCTGGGCCGCCGCGGTGCCGATCACGCCGTTGACCACCCGCTGCACGGTGCCGGCGATGAGGTCCATGTAGTGCTCGGCGCGCGGGCCGATCAGGCGCTCCAGCATCTGGTAGGCGAAGGCCTCCAGGCGCTTGCCGTCGCGGTAGAAGAAGAAGATCAACACCAGGCTCAGGACCAGCTCGAAGATGCCCCCGGCCAGCTTGGCCGAACGCGCCAGCAGCCAGTTGCCGACCTCGCCCATGTAGGGCTTGAGCGCGGAGAAGATGGCCACCCCCTGCTGGTCGATGGAGTACCACCAGCCGATCAGCCGGTCGCCGATCAGCGGGGTGCGCGCCAGCCAGCTCGGCGGCGGCGGCAGGCCGGAGACCTGCAGGTTCTTCACCAGCTCGACGCCGGCGCGCAGCTTGTCCGCCAGGCCGAAGCCCAGGCCCAGCAGCGGCAGCGCCACCACGATGATCCAGAAAGCGGTCAGCACGCCCGCCGCCAGGGCCTCGCGGCCGCCCAGCAGGCGCGTCAGCAGGCGCATCAGCGGCCAGCTGGCGAAGGCCAGCACGGCGGCCCAGAACAGCGCCGTCCAGAACGGCGCCAGCACCCACAGGGTGGCGACCAGCAGGACCACCAGGAGGATGCGCAACAGCAGGTTATCGAACATCGGGGCCGGACTCCTTCTCGGTACGGCGACGGCAGCCGGGCGCAGGGCGCGCCCAGCTTCAGCGTAGGCGAATCAGCGCAGCCAGGTCAGGTGCAGCCCGTCCCCTTCGCCGCTGCCCAGCTCCAGGCGGGCATCGCGCACGCCCTGGCCGGTCAGGGCGCTGCGCCAGTCAGCGGCATGGGCGCCGGCCAGCTCGACGCGCACGCCGGTGTCCTGGCGCAGGGTGCGCACCAGCAGGTCGAGCCAGGCGCCGCCGGGCTGGGCGGGCACGTGGCTGAGGGTCAGCTCGCCGTTGGCCTTGAGCAGGCGCATCAAGGTCGCGGCGCTGGGCAGCAGTTCGCCCAGGGCGCTGCCGGCGTCCAGTTGCTCGGCGTGCAGGTAGGCGCGGCGGTTGCCGCGGGTGATGGCGTAGACCGCCAGCAGGCTGTCCTGCTGCGGCGCGGCCAGGCGCACCAACAGGTAGGCCTGCTGGTCGTCCGGGCCGTAGAGGCTGGATTTGCCGAACACCGCATTGGCCAGCAGGCTGCTGGAGCCGCAGTCGCGGCCCTCGCACCAGAACAGCGGGGTGGCGTCGGCCTTGAGCAGGTCCTTGCGTGCGGCGGCGAAGGCGCTGGCGCTGGAGTCCTCGTCGGGCAGGCGGTAGGTCAGCGCGGTGAGCTGGCCGAGGGCGCGCGCCTCGCCCTCCATGCGCAGGCGCCCGCTGATGCGGCTGATCGGCCCCAGCGGGTAGACGCGCTCGGTGGCGGGGGCGCTGGTGAAATCGATGATCTCCGCCCTCGGGAAACGGGGCAGCGCATCGAGGTCGTGGCTGTCGGGAACGTCGGCGGCGAAGGCGCTGGCCGCGAGCAGCGTGCCCACCAGGGGCAGCAGGGAAAGGCGAGGCATGTCAGGCGTCGCACCTCCGTTGCGCACGCCGCGGGGCATGCACGCCCGGGCCGCTGGAATCCTTGGGGCCGCCCGGCATGGCGGTGGCGAAGAGCTGAATCATGCAGAATCTCCCGACTGCGATCCATGCAGCGTCGTGGCAAGCCCCGCTTTAGTCAAGCGGGGTGCGGCAACGGGGTGTTTCCCCGCGCCTACGCGCCCAGGAACGGCTGGAAGATCGCCGCCACCGCCTGCGCACCGGCTTCGTCGTCCAGGTGCAGGTGATGGCCGCCGGGCAGCTCGTGGACGTCGAAGGGACGCCCGTCGATCAGCTTGCGGATGCCCGGCTCGGCAGAGAGCATGCCGCCCTGGGCCAGCACCAGGCTGACCGGGCACTGCACGGCCTGGACGAAGCTCGCGGCGTGGGCGCGGGTGAAGCGCAGCGGCGAGGGCAGGGTCAGGCGCGCATCGCTGCGCCAGGTGAAGCCGCCGGGCACCGGCATCAGGCCGCGCCGGGCCAGCAGTTCGGCGGCTTCGCGGCTGACCGCGCCGACACCCTTCATGCGTGCATCCACCGCGCGGTCGATGGCTTCGTACACCGGCTTGCGCTTGTTCGGCAGCGCCAGTTGCGCCTTCAGCGCCTCGCCCAGCTTGGCCGGCGCGCTATCGGCCTCGCCGGTGTAGGGCACCAGGCCGTCGATCAGCGCCAGGCGTTCGATGCGCTCGGGCATGGCGCTGGCCAGCAGCACCGAGACGATGGCGCCCATGGAATGCCCGAGCAGCGAGAAGCGCTCCCAGCCCAGTTGCTCGGCCACCGCCAGCACGTCGTAGGCGTAGTCCCACAGCAGGTAGCTGGCCCCGGGGGCGCGGTGCGCCGAGTGGCCGTGGCCGGCGAAGTCCAGGGCGACGATGCGCAGCCCGTCCAGCTTCGGCGCCAGGCGCGCGAAGCTCATGGCGTTGTCCAGCCAGCCGTGCAGGGCCAGCACCGGCTTGCCGTCCTCCGGGCCGAACAGGTGCGCGGCCAGTTCGATGTGCGGAAGGTTCAGGCGGATCTCTTCGACCTGGGCGCTCATGGGCGGGAATTCTCCTGTTCGGCACGGCGCTGCCAGCGCTCGACGACCTGCTTGATCAGTTCGGCGGTGTCGCGCGGGCGCTCCAGCGGGAACATGTGCCCGCCGGGCAGCGACAGGGACTCGCCCTGCGGCGCCAGGCGCACCGCGCGGGCATGGTGCGGCAGCACCACCCGGCTGTGGCGGCCGCGCACCAGCGCCAGCGGCACCGCCAGGCGCCGCGGGCTGCCCGGCGCGGCATGGGGCACGTTGCGGTAGATGCTGATCTCGGTGGCCGGGTCGAACTTCAGGCGCAGGCCCTGGCCACTCGCGGCCAGGCCGTGGCGCACGTAGTCCGCCAGGCAGTCCGGGTCGAAACGGCGGAACAGCGACTTGCCGCCGAAGTAGCGCAGCGCCTCGTCGAAGTCGGCGAACGCCTCGCGTCGCCCCAGGGTGCGCCCGGCGGGGGTGATGCGGTCGATGAAGCCAAAACGCTTGGCGGCGCGGATCACCCACTGGTCGGCGAAGGTCAGGGTCGGCGAGTCGAGCATCAGCACGCCGCGGTACAGCTCCGGGCGGCGCAGCGCGGCATGGTAGTGCAGCAGGCCGCCGAGGGAGTGGCCGACGCCCCATACCGGCGCGCCCTGGGCCTCCAGGTGGAACAGCAGCTCGTCCACCAGGTTCGCCCAGTTGGCGTTCACCGGGAAGCGCGGGTCGTGGCCGTGCATGTCCAGGTGGCGCACCTCGAATTCCGGCGCCAGGGCCTGGAACAGCTTGCCGTAGGTGGCCGAGGGGAAGCCGTTGGCGTGGGCGAAGAAGATCGCGTGGGACATGCCGGTGACCGCAGTGCTGATGACTGCGGAATTCTCCCCCAGGCCATGGCTGGCCACAATGGCCGGGCCCACTGCCGGCCAGGGCACTCCGGCCAAAAGCCAGGGCGCCTCAGAACTGCCGCGCCAGGCTGAGCGCGATGCCGCCGGCCACCAGCAGGAACACCAGGCCGCAGGCGCCGTCGATGACCGGTACCGCCCGCAGCAGGCGCTGTTGCAGCGCCGGGCGGGTGAGGGTCACGCTGAGTAGGCTGAACCAGGCGAAGCCGGTGCAGAACAGCATGGCCGCCACCGCCAGCTTGCCGGGCGCGGACATGTCCAGCGGGATCAGGCTGCTGAGCAGGGCGAGGAAGAACACCAGCGCCTTGGGGTTGAACAGGTTGGTGGCCAGGCCGCGCAGCCAGGGCCCCAGCGGCGAGGCCGGCAGCTCGCCGTCCAGGCGCCCTGCCCCGCCGGCGCCACGCCGCGACCAGGCGCGCAACGCGCCGATGCCGAGCCAGCCCAGGTAGAGCGCGCCAGCCCCCTGCAGCAGGCCGAACAGCACCGGCGAATGGCGCAGCAGTAGCGACACGCCGGTCAGCACCAGGGTGCCGTGGACCAGGATGCCGCAGGCCAGGCCCAGGGCGCTGAGCACGCCGGCACGGCGCCCCTGGTGCAAAGCGGTGCGCACTACCAGGGCGACATCCGGGCCCGGGCTGACCAGGGCGACGGCGAATACGGCGGTGAGCGTCAGCAAGACGCGGGCCTCCTGCATGGCGGGATTCTCCAGGGGAAAGTGAGTATCGGGGTGGGATCAGGGTTGGCGCAGGCGCGCCGGCGGCAGTCCGTAGGTGCGGCGGAACAGGCGGCTGAAGTGCGCCTGGTCGTAGAAGCCCAGGCTCAGCGCCACCTCGCTCAGCGGCTGGCCGGCGAGCACCCGCGGCAGGGCCCGCTCCAGGCGCAATTGGGTCAGCCACTGGTGCGGCGGCAGACCGCAGTGGTTGCGGAAGCGCCGCAGCACCTGCCAGGGGCTGAGGTCGCAGAAGGCCGCCAGTTCGTCCAGCGTCGGCGGGCTCTCCAGACGCGATTCCAGCCAGTCGCGCAGGCGTCGCCAGGTCGCGGCGTCGAAGCCCTGGCGCGGCTCGCGGATGCGCAGGCTGGAGGCATGCCCGAGCAGCGTGGCCAGGCCCTGCCAGAGCCGGCCTTCCTGTTCCAGGCGCTCGCCTGCGGCCAGCACCTGGTGCAGGCCGTGCAGTTGCTGCCGCAACTGTTCGTCGCGCAGCTGGCTGGCCAGCAGCCGCGGCGTGCCCTGGCGGCCATCGCTGAGGCTGCGCGCGGCCTGCTCCAACCACTGCGGCTCGATGGACAGCACGCGGATGCGGTAGCCGCCGTCGCCCTCGCTGGCGCCGTCGTGGATGCTTTCCGGGCTCATCAGCAGGATGTCGCCGCCACCGGCCAGGCAGCGTTCGCCGGCGTGCACGTAGCGCTGGCGACCGTCGAGCATCAGCCCGATGTGGTAGTCCAGGTGAAAGTGCCGGGGAAAGGCGAAACGGTGGTACTCGGCGTCGATGTAGCGCACGCCGGGCAGCCCGCTGCAGTGGTGTTCGATGCGTTCCATGGGCCTACTCTAGCGCCCGGGCGCCGGCAGGTCTTGGATAAAATTGCGCGGCCGGAAGGCGAATCGCGGACGGAGTCCGCTCCTACGGTCTGTCTTGAGGCATGGCGCTTCCCTGTAGGAGCGGACCTTGTCCGCGATAGCCGGACGTATCGGCGCGATTCGCGGATGAGATCCGCTCCTACGCCGCCCCAAACGCGCCATTCCCCTGTAGGAGCGCGCCCTGCGCGCGAAATCGCGGGCAGGGCCCGCCTACAGGTCTTGCGTATCGCCTAGCGCTCCAGCGGCACTATGGCCATGGTCAGCCGCGAGATGCAGCTGGGCTTGCCGTCGTCGCCGTGCAGGCGGATTTCCCAGACGTGGGTGGAGCGGCCGAGGTGCACCGCCTTCGCCACCGCCGTCACCCGCCCGCTGCGCAGGCCGCGCAGGTGGTTGGCGTTCACCTCCAGGCCCACGCAGTAGTACTTGCTGGTGTCGATGCACAGGTAGCTGGCGGTGGAGCCGACGGTTTCCGCCAGCACCACCGAGGCGCCGCCGTGCAGCAAGCCATAGGGCTGGTGGGTGCGCGCATCCACCACCATGCTGGCGGTCAGCGAGTCGTCGTCCACCGCCTCGAAGCGGATGTCCAGGACCTCGCCTATGGTCTTCCTCAGGTTGGCGTTGAGCGCCTCCAGGTCAGGCGTAGTGCGCCACTGGCTCATGCATTCGCTCCCGGCAGTCAGTCATGCCACTGCACCGCTTCGCGGCGCTCGGCCCATTCGTTGAAACGCGCGCCGTAGGTGGATTCCACCACGTTGCGCTTGATCTTCAGGGTAGGCGTGAGGAAGCCGTTGTCCACGCTCCACACGTCCTTCACCAGCACCAGCCCGGCCAGGCGCTCGTGCTTGTCCAGCTCGCCGTTGACCTCCTCCACCAGCTGCCGCAGGCTCTCTTCCAGCTGCGAGCGCGAGCCGTTGGCGGCCTCCTGGCGGCCGACCTCGGACAGCACGCACAACCCCAGCGGCGCCACCAGGCCGTCGCCGACCACGCAGATCTGCTCGATGCGCGAATGCACCGCCAGGCGGTTCTCGATGGGCGCAGGGGCGACGTACTTGCCCTTGCCGGTCTTGAAGATTTCCTTGAGCCGGCCGGTCAGGCGCAGGTTGCTGTCGGCGTCCTGCTCGCCCTTGTCGCCGGTGCGCAGGTAGCCGTCCTCGGTGAGGGTCTCGGCGGTGCGCTCGGGGTCCTTGTAGTAGCCGAGCATGGTTGCGCCGCTGCGCACCTGCACCTCGCCCTCGTCGCTGATGCGCACTTCCACCCCGGGACTGGACTGGCCGATCCAGCCTTCGCGCTGCTTGCCCGGGCGGCACACGTGGGAGTAGCCGCAGTTCTCGGTCATGCCGTAGACCTCCAGCACACTCAGGCCCAGGCGCCTGTACCAGTCGAGCAATGCCGGCGGCACCGGCGCCGCGCCGCACAGGGCGTAGCGCACCGCGTCCAGGCCCAGGCCGGCGAGTACCTTGCGCCCGACCAGGCGGCCGACGATGGGCAGACGCAGCAGGCGGTCGAGCTTCTGCGCCGGCATCTGCGCATAGACGCCCATCTGGAACTTGGTCCAGATCCGCGGCACGCCGAAGAACACCGTGGGCCGCGCGCGGCGCATGTCGGCGATGAAGGTGTCCAGGCTGTCGGCGAAGAAGATCGTCTGCCCGGCGTAGATCGAGGCCATCTCCACGAACATCCGCTCGGCCACGTGGCACAGCGGCAGGTAGGACAGCAGGCGGTCCTCCTCGCCGACGCCGAACAGTTGCATGGCGTGGCTGGCGGCGAAGTCGAAGTTGGCGTAGGAATGCATCACGCCCTTGGGCGTGCCCGTGGTGCCGGAGGTATAGATGATGGTGGCGAGGCTGGCGGGATCCGGCAGCGGCACCTCCTGCAGCGGCTCGCAGGCCTGCAGGTCGTCCCAGCTATGGTCGAAGCGCCCTGCCGGATGCAGCGGCAGGGACACGCTGAGCACCTCGGCCGGCAGCCCGGGCGCCATCGCCGGCCAGTCGTCGAGCTTGCCGACGAAGGCAACCGCGGCTTCGGAGTGGCTCAGCACCTGGCGCGCCGATTCGGCGGTGAGGTTCGGGTACAGCGGCACCGAGACGTGCCCGGCCATCCAGATGGCGACGTCGGCGATGATCCAGTGCGCGCAGTTCTTCGAGATGATCGCCACGCGGCTGCCCGGCGGCAGTTGCAGGCTGCGCAGCCAGGCGGCTGCACGCCGCGCCTGGTCGCCGGCCTCGCCCCAGGTGAGGCTCTGCACCTGGCCGCCCGGCAACGGCTGAACCAGGTAGCGCTTGTCCGGATGGCGCGCCTCGCGTTGCAGGAATTGCTCGAGCGGAGAACGAATTTCAGTGACCACATGCCCCTCCTTTTTTGTTGTTCTAGAGGTGTAGCGATAGATCAACCAAGCACTTGCTTGGTCGAATATTCCATGCGTCCTACAGACTGGCAAGAAGGGATATGTGAACTTTTGTAGGGAGATGCTTCAGCAGCGCATGGCGCGTCCGACGGCGAACTGCTAAAAGCAGCGGCAGGCCCCTGTGGAAAGCTGCCCATGCCGTTCATCACCGACAGCGCGCTGGCCGAGTTGCCGCTGCTGTTCAACCTGCTCTGCGCCACCCTGTTCGGCGGCCTGATCGGCCTCAACCGCCAGTTGCACCACCGCCCCGCCGGGCTGCGCACCCACGCCCTCACCGCCCTGGCCGCGGCGCTGGCGATCACGGTGATCCAGCAGTTGCAGCCGGCCACCGCGGATGCCGCCAGCCGCGTGGCCCAGGGCGTGCTCACCGGCATCGGGTTCATCGGCGCGGGGGTCATCGTCCACCACGAGCGTCGCTATCGCGTCGAGGGGCTGACCACCGCCGCCACTATCTGGGTCTCGTCGATGCTCGGCCTGGCCTGTGGCACCGGGCACGTGCTGACCGCCGCCATCGGCCTGGCGCTGACCTTGCTGATCCTGGTGCTGGGCAACCGCCTGGAGCAGCGCCTGGCCGGGCGCGGGCCGAACGATGACGTCAGCCTGACGGACGACGACAAGCCGAATTGATGCGCAGAAACGCCAAGGCCCCATGCGGAGCCCTGGCGGAACCGTCAACCGCGTCCGGGATGGTAGAGGGAAACCAGCGTCATCAACCCCGCCAGCGGCCCCTCGCCTTCCAGCTCGGCCAGGGAAGCGGTGGCCATCGGCAGCGCCTCGTCGCGGCTGCCGTGCACCAGCAGCCCGCCCAGGGAGCCGATCAGCGGCTGGTGGCTGACCAGCAGCAGGTTGCGCTCGCTGCGGTTGTCGAGAAAGCGCAGCACGTCGCGAGGATCGTCGTCCGGCGTCAGCCAGGGCGCGGTGCCCACCGCGCCGTCGAAGCCCAGCGCCTCGCGCACCAGCTCGGCGGTCTGCTGGGCGCGCACGTAGGGGCTGGCCAGGATGCCGTCCAGCGGGTGGCCGGCCAGGTGCCCGGCGCTCTGCAGCACTTCCTTGCGGCCGTGGGCGGTCAGTTCCCGCTCGGCGTCGCGGCGGGCCTGGGGTTCGGCCTGGCCGTGGCGCAGCAGCCAGATCCTCACAACTTCGGCTCCTCGTCGCGCGCCGGGTGCGGCGCCGGCGGCACGGCGTGGGCGGCTTCGCCCTCGGGGGCGCGGGCGGCCGGCCAGTCGGCGAAGGGCCAGGGTTTCTCGTCGCTGTTGAAGGTGCCGAAGCGGCCGATCTGCGCCAGGTACTGGCTGAGGCTGTCGCCGAAGGCCAGCAGGCTGGCGCTGGGCGCGCCGTAGATGATGCGGTAGACCAGCTGCACCACCACCACGGCGCCGAGCAGCATCTGCGCGACGTACCACACCAGGGCGAACAGCAGCATCCAGAGGATGCGCAGGGCCAGGGATTCCTTGTTCATACGGTCGGCCAAGCGATCAGCGGACATGGGTATCTCCTCAGAAGCCACTGGTGGGAATGAAGTCGGTGTCGGTCTTCGGCTCGCCGCTCATCAGCGCCTGGATCACCTGGGCCAGGGTGCGCCCGCCGAAGAGGATGGCGTAGAGCCCGGCGACCAGCGGCATGTAGACGCCCAACTCGTCGGCTTTGGCCTTGAGCACCTTGAGGGTGTTCACCCCTTCGGCGGTCTCGCCCATGCGGGCGACGGCGTCGTCGAGGCTCAGGCCCTCGCCCAGGGCGAAGCCGACCTGATAGTTGCGGCTTTTCGGTGACGAACAGGTGACGATCAGGTCGCCCACCCCGGCCAGGCCGAGGAAGGTCATGGGGTTGGCGCCGAGCTTGACGGCGAAGCGCGTCATCTCCGCCAGGGCGCGGGTGATCAGCATGCCCTTGGTGTTCTCGCCCATGCCCAGGGCCGCGGCCATGCCGGCGATGATGGCGTAGACGTTCTTCAGCGCGCCGCCCAGCTCGACGCCGAAGCGGTCGCCGCTGGCGTAGACGCGGAAGGTGCGGCCGTGCAGCGCTTCCTGCACGCGGCTGCAGAGCGCCTCGTCCTCGCTGGCGACCACGGTGGCGGTCAGCTCGTGCTCGGCGATCTCGCGGGCCAGGTTCGGCCCGGAAATGACCGCGATGCGCGCGGCCGGGGCGATTTCCTCGAGAATCTGGCTCATCAGCTTGAAGCTCTGCGCCTCGATGCCCTTGGTCAGGCTGACCAGCGACTTGCCCGCCAGTTGCCCGGCGAAGGGCTCCAGCACCTTGCGCAGCGCGCTGGAGGGCACGGCGACGAAGATGAGTTCGCAATCGTTCAGGGTCGCTGCGAGGTCGGTGACCGGCTCGACGTTCTCGTGGATGCGCACGCCCTTGAGGTAGCGCGGGTTCTCGCGCAGGGCGCGGATGCTCGCGGCCTGCTCCTCGTCGCGCATCCATTGGCGCACGCGTTGGCCGTTCTCCGCCAGCAGGTTGGCGAAGGCGGTGCCGAAACTGCCGCCGCCCAGCACAGCGATCGGTTGCTGCTCAGTCATGTCACTTCCATCACGGGCCGCACTCGGGCGGCGATTGGGGCATTATAAGGCGCCACCGCCAGGCGGCCAGTGCACATCGCACGCTGGCAAAGCGCCCCGCCTCGTTTAACATCCGTACCCGTAGAAAACCGAGAACAGAGCCGTTCCGTGCACGCCACGCACCATCGCCAGAATCGACCAGCCGCCGGAGAGGCACGATGACTCCGCGCAAGGGCTGGAACATCCAGAACCGCATGCTCGCCATCAGCCTCGGCCCCGCGCTGCTGCTGACCCTGCTGCTGACCGGCTACTTCACCTATTCGCGCCTGCAGGACCTGCGCCAGGAGCTCAACCACACCGGCCAGCTCATCGCCAACCAGCTCGCCCCGGCAGCGGAGTATGGCGTGCTTTCGGGCAACCTGCCGGTGCTGCAGAGCCTGCTGCGCACCACCCTGGGTACGCCGCACGTGCGCTTCATCGAGGTGCGCAACCGCAATGACGAGATCCTCGTCTACGCCGAGCAGCCGCCCAGCGACAACGGCCAGGTCGCGCCCAAGATCGAGGTGTTCCACGCCGCCATCCAGCGCGAGCACGTCGCCCCCGAGGTGCCGGGCGACGCCGCCACGCTGCGCCACACACCGGGCCGCCAGGACCAGCCGGCCAGCGACGCCGACTACCTGGGGCGCGTGGTGGTGGGCATGGCCAACGACGCCTTCAGCGAACGCCAGCAGGAAATCCTCTTCAAGGCCAGCCTGCTGGCCTTCTTCGCCCTGCTGCTGACGCTGCTGCTGGCCCGCCGCCTGGCGCAGCGCCTGGCGGCGCCGATCAGCACCATGGCCAACGCGGTGCAGGCGATCCAGACCGGCGACTACCAGACCAGCCTGCCGGTGCTGGACAACGGCGAGGTCGGCGACCTCGCACGGCACATCAACAACCTGGCGCGCGGCCTGCAGCAGGCCAGCAAGGAACAGGAGCGCACCATCGCCCAACTGGTGGCGGCCCGCGAGGAGGCCGAGCAGGCCAACCGCAGCAAGTCGGACTTCCTGGCGATGATGAGCCACGAGCTGCGCACGCCGATGAACGGTGTGCTGGGCATGCTGCAACTGCTCGAGACCACCGAACTCAACCACGAGCAGGCCGAATACACGGCGCTGGCCACCGAGTCCACCGAGCACCTGCTCAAGGTCATCAACGACATCCTCGACTTCTCGCGCATCGAGCGCGGCGCCCTGGAGCTGGAGCGCATCCCCTTCAACGTGCTGGAGCTGATCCAGGGCTCGCTGCTGGCCTTCCAGCACAGCGCCCAGCAACGCGGCCTGACGCTGCGCATGGACGTCCAGCCAGGGCTGGAGCACCTGGAGGTGCGGGGCGACCCGACGCGCCTGCGGCAGATCCTGGTCAACCTGCTGGGCAACGCGCTGAAATTCACCGAGGAAGGCGCCATCCGTCTGGAAGTCCGCTGGCAGGCCCTGGACGACGAAGTGCTGTGGCTGACCTGCGCGGTCAACGACAGCGGCATCGGCATCTCCCCGGAACGCCTGGAGCACATGTTCGAGGCCTTCAAGCAGGCCGACTCGTCCACCTCGCGGCGCTACGGCGGCACCGGCCTGGGCCTGGCCATCGCCCGCACCCTGGCCGAGCGCATGGGCGGCACCCTGCAGGCATCCAGCGAGGAAGGCCTGGGCTCGACTTTCACCCTGGAGATTCCCCTGCCCTTCCAGGCGCGCAGCCTGGGCGCGGCCGAACGCGCCCTGCGCGCCTCGGAGCAGGCCACCGGCCAGTCGGTGCTGCTGGTGGAGGACAACCCGGTGAATCAAACGGTCATAGAAGCCATGTTGCGCAGCCTCGGCTATCGCGTCACTCTGGTCGGCGATGGCGCGCAGGCGGTGCGCACGGCAGAACGTAACGAATTCGATGCCATCCTCATGGATTGCCGCCTGCCGCTGCTCAACGGCTACGAGGCCACGCGACAGATTCGCGCACTTCCCGGACGCCAGCAGGTGCCGATCATCGCCCTGACCGCCAATGCCCTGCAGGGCGATCGCGAGCTGTGCCTGGAGTCGGGCATGGACGATTACCTGGCCAAGCCGTTCAAGCGCGCCGATCTACAGAAAATTCTGCAGCGCTGGTTGACCTCCGGCCGTTGATCCGCGGGGCCTGTTCGCCCAAACTCGTGGGCCTGCGAGGCTGATCGGCAAAATGCACGCCCAGCTGGAGCAACGAGGCACCGAAAGAAAGTGAACAACCGTTCGCCCGGTGCTGTGACTTTAACCATCAGGCAATAGTCTATGACTAGGCTGCCGCAGGACGCCGCTACAAGAATGAGGCGCGCGGAGCCGCAGGACGACCGATTTCGCCCTGCCGTTCAGGATTTTTGAGGAGCTCGCATGACCAAACAACACGCCTTCACCCGAGAAGACCTGCTGCGCTGCAGCCGCGGCGAGCTCTTCGGCCCGGGTAATGCGCAACTGCCCGCCCCGAACATGCTGATGATCGACCGCATCACCCACATCAGCGACGTTGGCGGCAAGTATGGCAAGGGCGAACTGGTCGCCGAGCTGGACATCAACCCCGACCTCTGGTTCTTCGCCTGCCACTTCGAAGGCGACCCGGTGATGCCGGGCTGCCTGGGCCTGGACGCCATGTGGCAGCTGGTCGGCTTCTACCTCGGCTGGCAGGGCAACCCCGGCCGCGGCCGCGCCCTGGGTTCGGGCGAGGTGAAATTCTTCGGCCAGGTCCTGCCGACCGCCAAGAAAGTCACCTACAACATCCACATCAAGCGCACCATCAACCGTTCGCTGGTTCTGGCCATCGCCGATGGCAGCGTCAGCGTCGATGGCCGCGAAATCTACAGCGCCGAAGGCCTCCGCGTCGGCCTGTTCACCTCCACTGACAGCTTCTAAGGGTAATCCGCATGCGTCGCGTCGTGATCACCGGCCTGGGCATCGTATCCTGCCTGGGCAATGACAAAGACACCGTCTCCGCCAACCTGCGCGCCGGCCGTGCCGGTATCCGCCACAACCAGTCGTACGTCGACATGGGGCTGCGCAGCCACGTCTCCGGCTCGGTGAACCTCAACCTCGAAGAGCTGATCGACCGCAAGGTGTTCCGCTTCATGGGCGACGCCGCGGCCTATGCCTACCTGGCGATGGAACAGGCGATCAAGGACTCCGGCCTGAGCGAAGAGCAGATCTCCAACCCGCGTACCGGCCTGATCGCCGGCTCCGGCGGCGCTTCCACCCTGAACCAGATGGAAGCCATCGACACCCTGCGCGAGAAGGGCGTCAAGCGCATCGGCCCATACCGCGTCACCCGCACCATGGGCAGCACCGTTTCCGCCTGCCTGGCCACCCCCTTCCAGATCAAGGGCGTGAACTACTCCATCTCCTCGGCCTGCGCCACCAGCGCGCATTGCATCGGCAATGCCATGGAGCAGATCATGATGGGCAAGCAGGACGTGGTCTTCGCCGGCGGCGGTGAAGAAGAGCACTGGAGCCAGAGCTGCCTGTTCGACGCCATGGGTGCCCTCTCCACCCAGTACAACGACACCCCGGAAAAGGCCTCCCGCGCCTACGACGCCAAGCGTGACGGCTTCGTCATCGCCGGCGGTGGCGGCATGGTGGTGGTCGAGGAACTGGAGCATGCGCTCAAGCGCGGCGCCAAGATCTACGCCGAGATCATCGGCTACGGCGCCACCTCCGACGGCTACGACATGGTCGCCCCGAGCGGCGAAGGCGCCATCCGCTGCATGCAGCAGGCGCTGTCCACCGTCGATACCCCGATCGACTACCTGAACACCCACGGCACCTCCACCCCGGTGGGCGACGTGGCGGAAATCCGCGGCATCCGCGAAGTCTTTGGCGACAAGGCCCCGGCCATCAGCTCCACCAAGAGCCTGTCCGGCCACTCCCTGGGCGCCGCCGGCGTGCACGAGGCGATCTACTGCCTGCTGATGATGCAGGGCAACTTCATCGCCGGCTCCGCCAACATCGACGAGCTGGACCCGGAAGTCGCCGACATGCCGATCCTGCGCGAGACCCGCGAGAACGCCAAGCTCGACACCGTGATGAGCAACAGCTTCGGCTTCGGCGGCACCAACGCCACCCTGGTGCTGCGCCGCTTCAACGGCTGATCGTTAGCTCGATACAGAAAAGGCGCCCTTCGGGGCGCTTTTTTGTTGCCTGCGTTTCTTGGTCGCCGGATGCCCGCTCACGCAGGTCACATAGCCATCCGCCGATGGTCCTGGCGCGGGAGCTGACGACCTGCCGGCCGGATCGCGGATGAATCCGCTCCTACGGGGTACAGCCCCGTAGGATGGCGTTGAGCGAAGCGATACCCATCAGCGCCATGGCCTTCACGGGCCCTGCCCGCGATTCGCGCGCAGGGCGCGCTCCTACAGGGGGAATGGCGCAGGTGGTGCGGCGTAGGAGCGGATCTCATCCACGAATCGCGCCGGGACCGCCGGCTATCGCGGACAAGGTCCGCTCCTACGGGTGCAGGTCCCGCATAGGATGGTGGCGTCGGCGGGACGCGTAGGATGGCGTTGAGCGAAGCGATACCCATCGCCATGGCCATGCCTCACGTGTAGGAGCGGGCCCTGCCCGCGATATCGCGCGCAGGGCGCGCTCCTACAAGGGGAATGGAATGGCGCGGGTATCTGCTCCCATCGCCCCGGCTTTTCCGCGCCCCAAAAGCAAAACCCCCGACCAGCCAGGCTGATCAGGGGTTTTGGGATAGGTGCTTGACGATGACCTACTCTCACATGGGGAAACCCCACACTACCATCGGCGATGCATCGTTTCACTACTGAGTTCGGGATGGGATCAGGTGGTTCCAACGCTCTATGGTCGTCAAGCAATTCTTTCGGATGCTCGTGGCTTACGCACACGCTCACCCAGATTCGGGTATGTGACAGGTCTTCTTTGCGGTTCACACGAACTTTCGGTTCGTCGACTTCACCGTCTAACACACAAATTGTTTGGGTGTTATATGGTC
>NZ_JWMC01000103.1:0-76994 GCF_000812405.1 Pseudomonas sp. PI1 | reverse complement strand
CCCCGCCGGTGGCGCGGCGGGTGGAGAACCGCCTGGCGGGCGCCGACGCCAACCCCTACCTGGCCATCGCCGCCAGCCTGGCCGCCGGCCTGCACGGCATCGACAACGAGCTGGAGCCCAGCGCAGCCATCCAGGGCGAGTTCGAGGTGCCGGACGAACTGCTGCTGCCCTGCACCATGTACGACGCCTTGCGCCGCCTGAAGCGCAGCGAGCTGGCGCGGCGGATGTTCGGCGCCGAATTCGTCGACGGCTACGTGGCCAGCAAGGAACTGGAGCTGACCAGCTTCTTCGACGAGATCACCCCCTGGGAACGCCGGGTGCTGGCCGCCCAGGCCTGAGGCCGAGCGGAGCCCGTCACGGCGGGTTCCGACCGCCGGCTTTGCCGTGGACGACGCCTTTCTTTGCGTACCCGTCAAAGGGCTCGACGCGCCTTGCGGCAGGCTCTAGGCTGGTAGCGAACGCCCGCCTTCGCGCGGGCGTGCTTCGTGTAGTACGGCGGCGTCCTGCCGCCCGTCTTGGACCGGAGGTCCGATGCGGATTTTCACTGCCTTCCGTGCGCTTTACTTCGCCACCCTCACTTTGCTCACCGGCTCCGGCCTGCTGAGTACCTACCTGGGCCTGCGCCTGGCCGCCGAGAAGGTCGACGGCCTGTGGATCGGCGCCATGATGGCGGCCTACTACCTGGGCCTGGTGCTGGGCGGCAAGATCGGCCACCGGCTGATCGCCCGCGTCGGCCACATCCGCGCCTACGTCGCCTGCGGCGGCCTGGTGGTGGCGGCGGTGCTGGGCATCGGCCTGACCAGCTGGCCGGCGATCTGGCTGCTGCTGCGCACGCTCATCGGCCTGGGCATGATGTGCCAGTACATGGTCATCGAGAGCTGGCTCAACGAGCAGGCCGAGGCGCGCCAGCGCGGCGCGGTGTTCGCCGGCTACATGGTGGCCTCCTATCTGGGCCTGGTGGCCGGCCAGCTGATCCTGGTGGCGCACCCGGGGCTGGGCCCGGACCTGCCGATGATGATCGCGCTGGCCTTCGCCCTGTCGCTGATCCCGGTGTCTATCACCCACAAGGTCCACCCCGCGCCGCTGCACCCGGCTCCGCTGGAGCCGCGCTTCTTCATCCAGCGGGTGCCGCAGTCGTTGACCACGGTGCTGGTCTCCGGGCTGGTGATCGGTTCCTTCTACGGCCTGGCGCCGCTGTACGCCACCGAGCAGGGCCTGAGCGTCGAGCAGATCGGCGTGTTCATGGGCGTGTGCATCTTCGCCGGCCTGCTGGTGCAGTGGCCGCTGGGCTGGCTGTCGGACCGCTACGATCGCGCGCTGCTGATCCGCAGCGCCGGCATCCTGCTGCTGGTGTTCGCCTTGCCGCTGGCGGTGCTGCCGTCGCTGCCGATGGAGGCCATGGTGCCGATGGGCTTCATGGTCTGCCTGGTGCAGTTCACCCTCTACCCGCTGGCGGTGGCCTTCTCCAACGACCATGTCGAGGGCGAGCGGCGGGTATCGCTGACCGCCATGCTGCTGGTCACCTTCGGCGTTGGCGCCTGCGTCGGCCCGCTGGCGACCGGAGCGCTGATGCGCGCCTTCGGCCCGAACATGCTCTACGCCTTCGCCGCGACCTGCGCGCTGATCGTCATCTGGCGCGTGCGCCCGGAGAAGGTCACCGGTCTGCACCGTGTCGACGAGGCGCCGGTGAAGCACGTGCCCATGGCCGACAGCCTGGCCAGCTCGCCGCTGTCGGCGGCGCTCGACCCGCGGGTGGCCGACGAAACGGTGGAAGAACAGATGAAGACCACCCCGGCGCCCGCGCCCGCGGTGCCGGAGGCAGCCGGCGTGCCCGAGGCGGAAGAGGAAAGCCGGCCGGGGTAGGGCGGGGAAGGGCGGGTGCTAGAACAGCTCGTCCTTCTCGAAGCGCCGCGCTTCGCGCTGCAGCTGGTAGACGAAGCGCTCGATGTGGCGCTGCTCCAGGCCGCTCAGGCGGTTGAAGCGCAGGCCGGCGAAGCTGGCGTTGACCTTCTCGTCGAAGTGCACGTGGCGCAGCTCCACTTCCACGGTGATGGCGCCGAACGGCAGGCGGGCGGTGAAGCGCTCGTAGAGCTGGCCGGGTTGCAGGCGCTCGTGCACGTCGCCGGCGAAGCGCACCTTGCAGCCGGTGGCGGAGATGTCCAGCAGGTTGCCGCTCAGCGCGGCCTTGAGCTTGTCGCCGGCCAGTTCCACGGCCACCGGCTGGGTCTGCTTGAGGGCGGCGCGGTAGGCGTTGCGGCGCTGGTGGTAGAGCATCTCGGCGGGCATCGGCAGCCAGTAGCAGCGGGCGCCGTCGAGTTCGCTGAACTGCGCGGCCTGCTGGCATTCCCAGGCGATCCGCACGCCTTCATGGAAGGCTTCGATGCGGAAGTTCTCGCCATTCTGCAGGAAACGCTCGCCGTCATTGGGGATCAGTTCGTCCAGGGCCACCCGGTTGCGTTCGCGGTCCACCGCGACGACGAAGCTCTGGAAGCGCTGGTTGCGCTCGGCGAAGCTGATCACCAGCGGGTCATGGCTATCCATCAGGATTCGCAGGTTGGCCTGGATCTCCACGGCCGCCTTGAGCGTTTTCGGCGGTTGCGGGCCATTTTCCTCGGCGAACGGGCTTGCCACTGTCCTACGATCTCCAGATGTATTTATTGTGGGAATTTTCTTTTGCAAGGCGATGGCATTCTGCCGCATCGCCCTGCCGGGCGCCAGGGTTCAGGCCTGGCTGAGGGGACGCTGGCGGCTGCCCTGGGTCGCGCCGCCACGGCGGTCGTAGAGACTGGGGGTGTCCTGGCCGCGGAGGATGTCCAGCAGGCGACCGGTGGCGTGCTGGTTGTTGCGAATGATGCGGCCGTTGCGCAGGTTGGCCTGCTGGCATTGTTCCAGCAGCGCCGCCAGGCGCTCGCTGAGTTCCACGGTGCCCGGCTCCACCTTGCCCTGCGCGGCCAGCGCGGCGAGGCCGGCGCGGTCGCTGCTGACGCCGGCCTGGCGCAGCGTCTCGCTGCGCTGGCGGCCATTGCGCTCCAGCTGCTGGAGCAGCGGCAGCTTGCTGTCGAGCAGGCCCTGTAGGCGCTCCAGGTCACGCGCGTCGAGGGCGTGGAATTCGTCCTCGATCAGCTGCAGAAGAGCCTCGGCGGCGCCGATATCCTCGGTGATCAGATGGAGCAGGCTGGCGTTTGGCATGGCGGCTCGGCGTTCAGGGCGTCCTTGGGGAACCCCGCGCTCAGCGCTGGGATTCGAAGTCGAGCAGTTTGCCGGCGACTTTCTGGCTGTCGACCTGGTAGCTGCCATCGGCGATGGCCTGCTTCAGCCGCGCGACCTTTTCCGAGTCGACGACGGGTTGGTCTTTCAGCTGGTCGCTGGCTTTCTGCAATTGCTGGGCGGTGCTGCTCAGTTGCACGGACTCACCGCTGCCAGTGGCCGACGCGCTGCCGGCGCTTTCGCTGCCGGCGGCTTCGCTGCGGCCGGCCTGGGGCTTGCCGGTGCTGCCGGTGGAGACCGGCGCGCTGGCATTGTTCAGCCGGTTGAAGTCGATGACCATGGTAGTGAACCTCTGCGGGTTTAGGACGCTTGCCTGTAGGTTTCGGCTGACATCCATAAAACTTTAGGGCGGTTTTTCGTGCGCCTTCGCACAGTTTAGTGAAGGCTGGCGCGCAAGCGCCAGACTTCCGCCGCTAGAGCGTGACCTGCACCGCGCCTGGTTCCACCACCCGGGCCTTGATGATGCGCTGCGAACGCAGGTTGCGCACGCGAATCTGCTCGCCGGGCACCCCGTCGGCCATGGCTTCGCCGGGCATCACCACGTTGACCGCGCCGGTTTGCGCGCGGATCACCACCTGGTCGCCCTTGCGCACCGCCGCGGCCTGTTCGAGGAACACCGGGGCGAGGATCTGGTCGCTGACCGTCGGTCGCTTGAGCTTCTGCCCCACGGCCTGCTGCGGGTCGGTCAGGTAGCCCTGGCTGAGCAGGCCGATGTCGCGCTCCATCAGGCTGATGTCGCCCGGCTCCAGCACGTGGTCGCGCTTGAGCGGCTGGGTGGTCACCACCACCTGGCGGAACAGCTTGACCTGGGCCGGCACGTATACCGACCAGGGCGAGGAGCCTTCGCAGCGCACCAGCACCGAGACGCGCCCCACGGGCTGCGCGGGGCTTTCCAGGGATTGCGTCAGGTCCTTGTCGCAGGCCGCCAGGCGCAGGCGCGGGTCGATGCGCGCCACTTCTATCTCGTAGCGTGCCTCGATGCCGCTGCGTTGCAGATAATCTTCCACCTTGAACTCAAGAAAGCCCTGGGTGGAGCCGATAAGAATCTCGGGCGCGGTGAAGTCGTCGGCCCAGGTCGGACCCGGGGCGAATGCGCCCAGCATGCCGAGCACTCCGCAGAGTGGCAGGGCATGGGCTCGGGACCGTCGGAAAAACGTCGTTGGCAGTTTCATGCCACGACTTCAAGCAAGGCTCGTGCCGATTGCCGCTCTGAGCGGCACGGCGGATACGAAGGGGGCGCAATGGCCGGAGTCATGGATTCGGTCAACCAGCGAACGCAGCTGGTTGGGCAGAATCGTCTCGAACTGCTGCTGTTCCGGCTGGATGGCAGCCAGTTGTACGGCATCAACGTGTTCAAGGTGAAGGAGGTACTGCAGTGCCCGCGCCTGACCGTGATGCCCAAGTCCAGTCCGGTGGTGCGCGGGGTGGCGAACATCCGTGGCGGCACCATTCCGATCCTCGACCTGTCGATGGCCACCGGCCGTCGCGGCCTGCGCGAGATCGACAACAGCTTCGTGATCATCACCGAGTACAACACCAAGGTGCAGGGTTTCCTGGTGCATTCGGTGGAACGCATCGTCAACATGAACTGGGAGGAGATCCATCCGCCACCCAAGGGCACCGGCCGCGATCACTACCTGACGGCGGTGACGCGGGTGGACAAGCAACTGGTGGAGATCATCGACGTGGAGAAGATCCTCGCCGAGGTCGCGCCCACCAGCGAGGACATCTCCGAAGGCGTGATCGACGCGGACACCCAGGCCCAGGCGGTGACCAAGCGGGTGCTGGTGGTGGACGATTCCTCGGTGGCGCGCAAGCAACTGATCCGCTGCCTGGAGACCGTGGGCGTGGAAGTGCTCGCGCTCAATGACGGACGCCAGGCGCTGGACTACCTTCAACAGATGCTGGCCGCCGGTGGCAATCCGGGCCAGGAATTGCTGATGGTGATCTCCGACATCGAGATGCCGGAAATGGATGGCTACACCCTGACCGCGGAGATTCGCCACGATCCGCGGCTGCAGGACCTGCACATTCTCCTGCATACTTCGCTGTCCGGGGTGTTCAACCAGGCGATGGTGCGGAAGGTCGGCGCCAACGACTTCCTCGCCAAGTTCCGGCCCGATGACCTGGCGGCGCGTGTCGTCGAGCGCATCAAGGCGGCGGACGCACGCTGAGGAGGGCACTTCGGGGTAGTCTGCAACGGCCGGGGGCGACCCCGGCCGCCTGGCGTCGGGATCGACGCCCGGCCAACTGGAAAGAGGCGTGATCGGTGACATCGACCAACATGGAATTCGAGCTGTTCCGGGACTTCCTGGAAAAGGCCTGCGGCATCGTCCTGGGTGCCAACAAGCAGTACCTGGTCGCCAGCCGCCTGAACAAGCTGATGGAGCAGCAGGGCATCAGGAGCCTGGGCGAGCTGGTGCAGAAGATCCAGGTCCGCAGCCAGCTGCGCGAGCAGGTGGTGGATGCCATGACCACCAACGAGACCCTCTGGTTTCGCGACACCTACCCCTTCGAGGTGCTGAAGAACCGCATCCTCGCCGAGCTGATCAAGGCCAACCCGGGCCAGCGCCTGCGCATCTGGTCGGCGGCCTGCTCCTCGGGGCAGGAGCCCTATTCGCTGTCGATGACCATCGACGAGTTCGAGAAGACCAACCTCGGCCAGCTCAAGGCCGGCGTGCAGATCGTCGCCACCGACCTCTCCGGCTCCATGCTCAACGCGGCGAAGGCCGGCGAGTACGACAGCCTGGCCATCGGCCGCGGGCTGTCCCAGGAGCGCCTGCAGCGCTACTTCGACACCAAGGGGCCGGGGCGCTGGGCGGTGAAGCCGGCGATCAAGGGCCGCGTCGAGTTCCGCGCGCTGAACCTGCTGGAGAGCTACGCCACCCTCGGCAAGTTCGACCTGATCTTCTGCCGCAACGTGCTCATCTACTTCTCCGCCGAGGTCAAGCGCGACATCCTGCTGCGCATGCACGCGGCGCTCAAGCCCGGCGGCTACCTGTTCCTCGGCGCCTCCGAGGCGCTCAACGGGCTGCCGGAGCATTACCAGATGGTCCAGTGCAACCCGGGGATCATCTATAAAGCGAAGTAAGCAGGCTGAGGACGGGGCGCCAGGCGCTTGCCATGCAGTCCTGTCCGGGGGAGCCGCCCCCATGCCTATGCAAGACTGAAATGAACGATGTGCGGAAACCATGAGGAACGAAGCGGAGTGAATCATGTCTCGAGTTGAAAAATATCATTCCCCCTATTTTGTACAGAAGGTTCCTGTCAGTTCCGAAATGGTTGGGCGGCCGCGTTTCGATGTTCTGTCCGAATTCTGTGCCGGCAGGAAAGTGCTGCACGTGGGCTGCTCGGATTTCCCGATAACCAATGTCCAGGAAAACCTGCATATAAAACTGGATGCGGTCTGCTCGCACCTGGATGGCTTCGACATCAACACCGAAGCCTTCGAGGACCTGCGCCCCCACGTGAAGGGGCAACTGTTCGAGGCCTGGCCGCAGGTCACGGAAAAGTACGATGTCGTGTTGGTGCCGGAAGTCCTGGAACACGTCAATAATGTCGCCGACTTCCTGGGCGACCTGGACAGGATCGATACGGACAAATATATCCTGACGGTACCGGACGCCTACTCCTGCTTCAAATATCACTTCGATTACGAGGATGGAACCTTCTTCGAGGGTGTTCATCCGGACCACAATTGCTGGTACAGCCCTTATACGTTCACCAATGTGGTGAAGAAATACACACCGTGGAATATCGAGTGGCTGGGCTTCTATAACAACATTTCGCTGTTGATGGTTGCCAGCAAGCGATAGCTGGACGACAAGGCCCCGGTCGGAAGACCGGGGCCTTCGCTTATCTGCATTTGCCGGACGGGGCTCCGCTAGTTGCCGGGTTCCGTGCCCTGGAAGAGCGATTCGATCCTTCGCAGGATGGGGGCCTTGTCCAGGGCCGCGCGAGCCAGCGCTGCCTTCCGGCAATGTTCCAGCCGCACATCATCGACCAACATCTGCCGCATGCCGTCGATCAGGCCCTCGGTGGAGTTCTCCACCAGTAGGCCATAGGTGCCGTCGGCCAGCATCCCACGGTTACCTTCGCAATCGGTGGCCACCACCGGCACCCCCAGCGTCAGCGCTTCACCGAGCACCAGCGGGTGGCCCTCGCTGAACGACGAGGAGATGAACGCGTCCGCTCGCGCAATGAAGCGGTACGGATTGCTCTGGAACCCCAGGAACTTTACCGAGTCGACAGCGTTCAGGCGTCGGGCCTGCTCCATCAGGGCGTCCTGCTCCTTGCCTTCGCCGACCAGCACCAGTTGGTGATCGCTCCCCTCGGCACGTAGCCGGGCGTGGGCATCGATCAGGCGGTCGAAGCCTTTCACCGGCACCATGCGCCCGACCGAGACGAAGGTGAACTTGCCGAAGGGGTCGGCCGCCTCGCCGGCTTTTTCGAGGATGGCGTCGCGCTCGAAGAAATTCTCGATGACGCTCGTTGGGACCTTGGGTGCACCGAAGCGCTCGGCGAACCCCCGGCGAGCCGATTCGGCGACGAAGACCAGGTGATCGAAGCCGGCATAGTTCGCCGCCTCGTCCTGGCCGGGGGCGAAGCAGGGTTCGGTCCAGTGGTGATTGAGCAGGTCGCAGTGAATCCAGCAGAGGCGGCGTGCGTTGCCGCCGGCGATGATTTTCGCTGCCCAGCCTTCGAGGTAGGCGATCTCCACATCGAAACCGGCACGTACGAAGAAGCGGTGCAGCGCCTCGGGCTCGGCGAACTTGCACACGAGCATGCCGCGGATGACGTCTTCGCGCTCTTCGAACAGGGCGCCCACCCGCACCTGTGGCGGTACCTGCTGCAGGTACAGGCCTTTTCTGACGACTAGCAGCAGGGTCACGTCGTAGCGCGAGTAGTCCAGGTTATTGAGCAGGTTGATCAGCGCCTTTTCGGCGCCGCCGCCGCCCAGGCTGTTGATCGCGAACAGCAAGCGCGTCTTGCCCGGCACGGCGTTGCCGGCATAGAGGGTGTCCAGTTCGGCGCTGCGCTCGGGGGTGAAGACCAGGGCGTCGAGCCCGGCGAGTATCGCTGGGCACTGATCCAGCGTCAGCACTTTGCGCATGTCCAGGCCGGCCGCGGCCAGCGCGGGCAGCACCGAGGTCTCGCGCAGTGTGAGGATCAGCAAGTGATCGAAGGTTTGCGCGAGCACCTCGTCCAGGCTGTGGATCCGATAGGCGCCCACGTACTCGCCGAGGCGCCCGCCGTGGGTTTCCACCAGGCCGAGGATGTCGTAGTGGCGCTCCAGCAGGGGTTGGCAGACCTCGTAGCAGTCGCCTGCCCCGAGGATGAATACTCGCTTACGCATGGGGTGGTTTCCGAGCCAGAAGCTTGTCGAAGTTCGCCAGGGCCGCTTGCCGGTAGGCGTCGGCATCGAAATGCCGAACGGCCTGGCCGGTGAGCAGGAATTCGCGCATAGCCTGCGCCAGGCCGGTTTCGCTGTTGGGCGCCAGAGAGCCATAGGTCTCGGCCAGCACGGCACGGTTGGCCTCGATGTCCGTCGCTATGATCGGGCGCTGCAGCACCATGGCTTCCAGCAATACCATCGGCTGGCCTTCATGGTTGGATGGCAGCACGCAGCATGCGCAGTGCGCCAGCAAGGCGAAAGGATTGTTTCGCTGGCCTGCGAGCAGCACCGCATCCTGCAGGCCGAGCCCATCGACCAGTTCCGTCAGGTTGCGCTTCAGCGGCCCTTCGCCGGCGATCACCAGACGCGCCGGGGGAAACTCCATCGCCACCACGGCGAACGCCCGGATCAGCTTGCCCTGATCCTTTTCTGGGGACAGCCGCCCCAGCGCCAGGAATGTGGCGCCGCCGTCGAACCAGGGGGCGAGGTCGGCATCCAGAGGCTCGTTCGCGCGGGACAGGATCATGCGGGTATCGAGCATGTTGCCGCAGGCGACGAAGCGCGACGGGGCGATGCCGAAAGCCTCGGCAAGTTCCGTGCGATGGGCTGCACTGAGTGCCGGCGATACCGATACCACCGCATCGAAGCGCGAATAGAGGCGGAACTGCGTCAGCAGGGCCGGGTAGCGGTCGCGCTGCTGTTCCCGCATGTCCGCATGCAGGTAGACCAGCTTGCGTTCCTCGCCTGTGCCGAGGGCAAAGAGGCTCGACCAGTAGGGGTTGTAGCCGGAGAAGTCGATCACCGCCGTGAACCGGGTATCGCCGAACAGACGATGGAACTCGCGGCGGTAGGCCTGCTCCAGCATTGGCCAGATGCTGGCGTCGTCAACGTCGTGGCGGGCATTGAAACGGGCGATCAGCCATTGCTCCTCGGCCGTCAGCACCATGCCACCGGCGCGGGGAAGGATGCACGCGCCTTGCGGCAATAGCGCCAGTTTTTCCCGCCGGGCCGGGAAGCTTTCCAGGGCCCAGGGGTCGACCGTCAACGCCAGCGTATCGCCGCCCTCGTCGAGCGCGGCCAGCAGGTTGAGCGCAGAGGTGGTGATGCCGTTGGGGGCGAAAGCACCGACATGGAAGAGCAGCGACTGCCGCTGCGCCCGTGCCACCCGCCGCGCCTGCGAACCTTCGAAGAAGAATGCCGCGGCGCGTTCGCTCGACCGGCCATCCTCGTGCGGACAGAAGCGTGCCAAGGCATCCCGGTATCGCCCGTCGAACAGGCAGCCATTTGCCAACTGTTCGGCCAGAGCTTGCCGCAGGGCGGCCAGGTCACGGCAGAGGGTGCCCGGCATCTCGCCCTCTGCGAGGCTCGGCGGCCGGTGTCCGTCCTGTTCGTGGAGGTAGCGCAGGACCGGACGGCGTGTCGGCAGGAAGTCGAGGCAGAGGCCCGGATGGTCGGTGATCAGCGCGTCGGCGATGGACAGCAGTTCGCTGCTATTGATGTCGGACGGCGCCACGGTGACCGGCAGGGCTTTGCGGAGGATCGCCTGTTCGACGCTGGGGTGGCCATGGAAGATCAGGTGGTAGTCGCCGCGCGCCAGTCCGTCGAGCGTATCGAGGATCGGAGCGAGTGTGTCCGCGCCCTGCCAGGTCGGCGCGTAGAGCACCGCCGGGCGGTCGTCGAGGTTCAGCCGACGCCGCAGTGTCCGGCGAATCTCGGGGCCGGCTAGCACGGCATCGATACGTGGGTTGCCGGTTTCCGCCAGCTGTGCGGAGAACAGGTTCGCCACCGCGTAGCTCTCGAACAGCCCGTGGCTGGCATGCGCACCGGGACTGATCAGGTGGGTCGCCTGAAGGAAGTTGCGTGCGATGTTCCCATAGGCGAGAAACGCACCTTGCGCGTCCTGGCCCAGGCACTCCAACGGTGTGCCATGCCAGGTGTTGAGGTAGCTCTGCTCCCCGCGGCGGATGAAGTAGTCCGGGAAGCAGAAATTGTTGATCAGGTATTCGGCCGTCGCCAGGTAGCGGCGATAAAGGCTGCTGCCGTGTTCGACGATGATGACGTTGGGCATGCGGCGATAGGCCTGCGGCACGCTGTCGGCGTGCCGGATCGCCCAGACGTGCAGCCAGCCGGCATGGTCCGGCTGGCGCAGCAGGTGGCGGAACAGCGCAAGGGGGTTGCAGCCCATCGTCTGCCCGGCAAAGCTTTCGTACATCACCACGCGGCGACGCAGCGGCAGCGTGGCGACGAACTCGGCGAACTCCTGCCAAGCGTCCTGGGCGTCGGCTTCGATCAGCGATGGGCGCTTGAACAGCCTGGTCTCGGCGAAAGCCTCGCAGGCTTCCCGCAACCTGCCAGCCTCGATCAGCACCACGCCCAGGCGGTAATACCAGTTCGGGGCATGGGTGTTGCTGCGTGCGATCGCAGCCTCGTAGGCCTCGACAGCATCCTGCCAATCCCCAGCGTGCTCGCAGCAGGCGCCGAGCCGAAAGTACCGCTCGGCATCGCTTCCCTGTTCGGCCAGCTCGTGCCGGATCTGTTCCGGGTTCTGCAGTGGCTGCGCCGGCAATCCTGCATTGCGGTCACATACCTGCAACCAGGCGTCGCAGGCGCCCCGGTGGTCCGCGTTGCAATACAGCGCGTAGCCGTGGCGGTAGTGCCAATCCGCTGCCGGCTGCTCATGGGTATTCAGTGCCTGGGCATAGGCTTGGGCCGCTTCGTCGTATTGGCCCAGCCGCTCCAGCACCAAGCCGCTGCGGTAGTGCCACTCGGGGCGATCCTGCGCCTGTAGCGCCAGACGATAGGCGGTGAGCGCCTCTTCCCAGCGATAGCAATGTTCCAGGGCGAAGCCATGGCGGTAGTGCGCTTCGCCGTCGCCCCGCGCGCTTGCCAGTTCGGCGAAGGCCGAGGCCGCCTGGCTCCAGTCGCCGCGTTCCTGATACAGCACGCCCAGGCCAAAGCGCTGGACATCGTCCCGGGCATCCAGCGCCACTGCCCGCCGGAACGACTCGGACGCATCACCCGCATTTCCGGCTTTCGCCAGTGCGATGCCGAGGCGATGGTGCAGTTGCGCGTCGTCTGGCGTCAGGCGCAAGGCTCGTCGGTAGGCTTCGGCGGCTTCGACGCTGCGGCCCATTTTCATATGCGCGTCGCCCAGGCAGGCGAACCGGTCGGCATGGGTGGGATCCAGGCGAACCGCGTCGGCCAGCACCTCGCAGGCGCGCCACCAGGTCTGCCGCGTCAACAACACAGTACCGAGCAGATGCAGGTGGCCGGCATTCTCGGGATCGGCACAGACCGCCTTGTCGCCGGCGATTTCGGCGAGGTCCCAGGCCCCGAGACGCCCAAGCGAGCGGGTGATTCTGGCGTAGGTCTCCGCGTCAGCGGGCAGGCTGCGCAGCAGCGCCATGCTCGCCAGGTTGAAGGCCGCTTTTTCCGCCGTGCTGGCGAACCCGCCGTCCGGGGCTGCGTGTGTGAGTCCCTGGGCCCGGCCAACCACCGCATAGTGCAGGGCCGGGTTGGGTGCCGCTACATCGCCGCCAAGGTGCTTGATCCAGTACCACCACAGGTTGAAGCCAGGGGAGGGATCGCGCAGTTCACGCCAGCCCTGTCGGCAGAAATGTTCCAGCGGTGATAGATCGAGGCCCGCGATCTCGGGGTTGTCCCGCAGGTAGGCCTGGGCATCGAACAGTTCGCTCCGTTCGAGCAACGCGACCTGTTCTTCCAGGGACAACGCCGATTCCCACGTCTCAGGCATTGGCCGCCCCAGCCGGGTTGCGGATCGATTCCTTCAGCGAGGTGGTGGAAATGTCCGTGGTGCGGGGCAGGTACACCACCTCGCAATGCGCCTTGAGGAAGTCGAATTGCCCCTGCCAGTCGTCACCCATGACGAAGGTGTCCGCCGAATACTTCCTCACGTCGTGGACCTTCTGCTCCCAGTTTTCCTCCGGGAACACCTCGTCGACGTAGCGGATGGCTTCGAGCACGGCCTTGCGATTGGCGTAGTCCTGCAGCGCGCTCTTGTGCTTGAGCGCGTTGAAGGCATCGGTGGACAGGCCGACGATCAGGTAGTCGCCCAGTGCTTTCGCCCGGCGCAACAGATTGATATGCCCCACGTGGAGAATATCGAAGGTGCCGTAGGTAAGAATTCTTTTCATACCGCTCCTGGAGTCTGTTCCCGTTTCCCCGATCGCAGCCCATCGATGAGCGCTGGGTGAAGTGGCGGGAAATTTTGCTGCACAAGGCTCCTAGCAACAAGTGTGCCCTCCCAATGACCGCCTGGAGGTAGTGCGCCCTATGCGCAGGCGGTCGCCCGAGCACAGGCGCGGGAGGCTTTCGTAGGCTGGATTGGGTTCCATGGTCGCTACGGCGCCGGGAAGGTCGGGCAACTCTCCTTGCCGCAAGAGGGGAGCCGGCTTTGCCGCCGGGCGGTAAGGCCTTGCCGCTTGCCGCGGTTTGCCGCCCTTTGCCGCTTGCGGATCATCGGCAATTCATTGATTAATAAGGATTTAAAGTTTTGGCACGCACCTTGCTGAAGTGCTGGCAAGCCCACACCGGCAAACAGGTTCGTGACCATGAGCATCAGCTTCGACTCCGCCCTCGGCATCCACGCACAAGCGCTCAGCTTCCGCTCGCAGCGCGCCGAAGTGCTGGCCAACAACCTGGCCAACGCCGACACCCCCAACTACAAGGCGCGCGACCTGGACTTCGCTTCCGTGCTCGCGGCCCAGGCCGACAAGGCCAAGAGCGGCACCTTCAGCACCGCCGTCACCAACGCCCGGCACATCGAGGCCGACGGCGTGGCCATGGGCGACGACTCGCTGAAATACCGCATCCCGACCAATCCCTCCATCGACCAGAACACCGTCGACGAGCAGGTCGAGCAGGCCAACTACGCGCAGAACGCCGTGCAGTTCCAGGCCAGCTTCACCTTCCTCAACAGCAAGTTCAAAGGCCTGATGGGCGCCCTGCGCGGAGAGTGATAGCCATGTCCCTTGCCAGTGTCTTCAACATCGCCGGTAGCGGCATGAGTGCCCAGACCACCCGTCTGAACACCACCGCCTCGAACATCGCCAACGCCGAGAGCGTGTCCTCGAGCATCGACCAGACCTACCGCGCCCGCCACCCGGTGTTCTCCGCCATGTTCCAGCAGGCGCAGAGCGGCCAGGGCTCGCTGTTCCAGGACACCGACCAGGCCGGCACCGGCGTGCAGGTGATGGGCGTGGTCGAGGACCAGAGCCCGCTGGTGCCGCGCTACGAGCCGAACCATCCGGCCGCCGACGCCAACGGCTACGTGTACTACCCCAACGTCAACGTGGTGGAGGAAATGGCCGACATGATGTCCGCCAGCCGCTCCTTCCAGAGCAACGCGGAAATGATGAATACCGCCAAGCAGATGATGCAGAAGGTCCTGACCCTGGGTCAGTAAGCGCAGAGGACGCCCCATGAGCATCGACAACACCAGTAGCACCTCGAACTCGATCCTCTCGTCGCTGAACGCCGGGTCGAGTTCCTCGTCTTCCACCTCGGAAACCGGCACCAGTGCGCTGGGCAAGGATTCGTTCCTGCAACTGCTGGTCACCCAGCTGAACAACCAGAACCCGCTGGACCCGCAGGACAATACCCAGTTCGTCTCCCAGCTCGCCCAGTTCAGCAGCCTGGAGAGCATGGAGAACCTGGATACCACCCTGGGCAACTTCTATTCCTCGTTCCAGTCGTCCCAGGCGCTGCAGGCCTCGTCCCTGGTCGGCCGCTCGGTGATCGTCAACTCCAGCAAGGTCCAGGTCGACGACCCCAGCGCCGGCGTGCAGGGCTCGCTGGTGATGCCGTCCAACGGCGATGGCGTGACCCTGAAAATCTATGACGACGACGGCGAGCTGGTGCGCACCATCGACATGGGCAGCCAGAAGAGCGGCAACATCGACTTCACCTGGGACGGCAAGGACGACAGCGGCGAGCAGGTGGCCTCCGGCACCTACACCATCAAGGCCACGGCCTCGCTGGACGGCACCAGCACCGCCCTGACCACCTACCTGCCGGCCACGGTCAACAGCGTCACGCTGGGCCAGAGCGGCGGGGAAATGACCCTCAATCTCGCTGGCATCGGCAGTGTCTCCGCCTCCAGCATTCAGACCATCGGAAAATAACGCCGTCCTTCGGCACGGGAGCTGACCATGTCTTTCAATACCGCCCTGAGTGGTTTGAACGCCGCTAGCACGGACCTGAACGTGACCGGCAACAACATCGCCAACGTCGGGACCACCGGTTTCAAGTCCTCGCGCACCGAGTTCGCCGACCTGTACGCCGCCTCGATGCTCGGCACCGGGCGCAACGCCGTGGGCAGCGGCGTGATCACCCAGTCGGTGTCGCAGCAGTTCACCCAGGGCAACCTGACCTCCACCGGCCGCAGCCTGGACCTGGCCATCAGCGGCAACGGCTTCTTCATGGTCAGCGACAACGGCAGCCGCCTGTACACCCGCAACGGCTCCTTCAACACCGATGCCAGCGGCTACATCGTCGACGGCTCCGGCAACCGCCTGCAGGGCTATGGCGTCAACGGCAACGGCTCGGTCGTCAACGGCGTGATCACCGACCTGAAGGTGGACACCGCCAACCAGCCGCCGAGCCCGACCTCGAAGATCACCTCGACGCTGAGCCTGAACTCGGCGGCCAGCACGCCGACCAACGCCACCTTCGACCCGGCCGATTCCGACAGCTACAACTGGTCGACCTCGGTGGACATCTACGACTCCCAGGGCAACTCGCACACCATGACGAACTACTTCGTCAAGGACAGCAGCAACAACTGGACCATGCACACCCTGGTGGATGGCCGCTCGCCGACCGACCCGACCAGCACCACGCCGCTGACCAGCCAGCTGAGCTTCAACAGCTCCGGCCAGCTGACCGGCGTCACCTCCACCGGCATGACCGTCAATGCGGACAAGACCATGACGCTCACCGGCTGGGTGCCGGCGGCGATCACCGATTCCACCACCGACCCGGTGACCTGGGGCGCCAACGGCGCGGCCGGGGCCACCGGCGGCATCAGCCTCGACCTGACCAAGACCACCCAGACCAACGCCGCCTTCGCGGTCACCGCGGTGACCCAGGACGGCTACGCCACCGGCCAGATGTCCGGCCTGTCGGTGGACGTGGACGGGCAGATGTACGCCACCTACACCAACGGCCAGTCCAAGGTGATCGGCCAACTGGTGCTGGCCAACTTCGCCAACACCCAGGGCCTGACCCCGGTCGGCAGCACCGCCTGGAAACAGTCGCTGGCCTCGGGCGAGGCGGTGATCGGCACGCCGACCTCCGGCACCCTGGGCTCGGTGGGCTCCGGCTCGCTGGAAGAGTCCAACGTCGACCTCACCGCGCAACTGGTCAACCTGATAGTCGCGCAGCGCAACTACCAGGCCAACGCCAAGACCGTGCAGACCGAGAGCACCATCTCCGACACCATCATCAACCTGCGTTGATGGCGGCAAAGCGCTCTTGCCGCAGGCGGCAGCCCCTCGCCGCCTGACGGCCCCTCAGGCTCCTTCGGGAGCCTTTTCTTTTTCATTCGTCCTTTCGAATCAGCGGCTTGCGTTGATTTTTCAATTCTGGCACAGCCCTTGCTGAGACACCTCCAGCACCGCCGGGAATCCGACCCGGCACTGGAGGAATGCCTTGGACAGAATGCTGTATGTCGCCATGAGCGGCGCGAGCCAGAACACGCAGGCCATGCAGGCTCACGCCAACAACCTGGCGAACATTTCCACGACCGGTTTCCGTCGCGACTTCGAACAGGCGCGGGCGATGCCGGTCTTCGGCGACAGCTTTCCGGCGCGCGTGTTCGCCATGAGCGAACGCCCGGCCACCGACTTCACCGCCGGCGCCCTGCAGGAAACCGGGCGTGACCTGGACGTCGCCGCCAAGGGCGACGCCTGGATCGCCGTACAGGCCCCGGATGGCGGCGAAGCCTACGTGCGCACCGGCAGCCTGGAAATCGACGCCCTCGGCCAGTTGCGCACCGGCGACGGTTTGCCGGTGCTCGGCAACGGCGGGCCGATCGCCATTCCGCCGGAAGAGAAGATCGAGATCGGCGAGGACGGCACCATCACCGTCCGCGGCCAGGGCAACAATCCCAACGCGCTGGCCACCGTCGACCGCATCAAGCTGGTCACCCCGGACCCGAAGCAACTGGAGAAGGGCACCGACGGCATGATCCGCATGAAGCAGGGCCAGCCGGCGCCGCAGCCCGACGCCAACGCCACCGTGCAGTCCGGCTTCCTCGAGGCGAGCAACGTCAACGCGGTGGAAGAGATGACCTCGATCCTGGCGCTGTCCCGCCAGTTCGAGCTGCACGTGAAGATGATGCGTACCGCCGAGGACGATTCCCAGGCCATGGCGCGGGTTTTGCAATTTAGCTAATCACCAGATCGAGGCGTCATGAATCCGACGCCCGAGGAGAAGACATATGCTTCCGGCACTGTGGGTCAGCAAGACCGGCCTGTCCGCCCAGGACATGAACCTGACCACCATTTCCAACAACCTGGCGAACGTCTCGACCACCGGCTTCAAGCGCGACCGCGCCGAGTTCCAGGACCTGCTGTACCAGATCAAGCGCCAGCCCGGAGCCCAGTCGACCCAGGACAGCCAACTGCCCTCGGGCCTGCAGCTGGGTACCGGCGTGCGCATCGTCGGCACCCAGAAGAACTTCACCGCCGGCAGCCTACAGACCACCGACAACCCGCTGGACATGGCGGTCAACGGCCGCGGCTTCTTCCAGGTGCTGACCCCGGACGGCACCGTCGCCTACACCCGCGACGGCAGCTTCCACCTGAACTCCGACGGCCAGATCGTCACCTCCAACGGCAACGCCCTGGAGCCGGCCATCGTGGTCCCGGCGGAAACCCAGACCTTCACCGTCGGCAACGACGGCACCGTCTCGGTGACCGTGGCCGGCAACTCGCAGCCGCAGATCATCGGCAACATCCAGACCGCCGACTTCATCAACCCGGCGGGCCTGCAGGCGACCGGCAACAACCTGTTCCTGGAAACCGCCGCCAGCGGCGCGCCCCAAGTCGGCACCCCGGGCCTGAACGGCCTGGGCACCGTGCAGCAGAACACCCTGGAGAACTCCAACGTCAGCGTGGTGGAGGAGATGGTCAACATGATCACCACCCAGCGCGCCTACGAGATGAACTCCAAGGTGATCTCCACCGCCGACCAGATGCTGTCCTTCGTCACCCAGAACCTTTGATGCATGACGCGGGCCCCGCGGCCCGCGAGTTAGTGGCTCTCCCCGAGAGGTAGTTGCAATGAACCGTTCCCATCTTCTCCCGCTGCTGGCGCTCGCCGCGCTGGCCGGTTGCGTCAGTCCTCCGCCGAAGCCGGACGACCCGTACTACGCGCCGGTCATGCCACGCACGCCCATGCCCGCGGCGCAGAACAACGGTTCCATCTACCAGGCCGGTTTCGAAAACAACCTCTACGGCGACCGCAAGGCCTTCCGCATCGGTGACATCATCACCATCACCCTCAACGAGAAGACCCAGGCGAGCAAGAAGGCCAACTCGGATATCTCCAAGGACAGCAGCAACAAGATGGGGCTGACCTCGCTGTTCGGCAGCAAGGCCACCACCAACAACCCCTTCGGCAGCGGCGACCTGAGCCTCAGCGCCGAGTACAGCGGCAACCGCGAGACCAAGGGCGACAGCGCGGCGGGGCAGAGCAACAGCCTGACCGGCTCGATCACCGTGACCGTGGCCGAAGTCATGCCCAACGGCATCCTCGCCGTGCGCGGCGAGAAGTGGATGACGCTGAACACCGGCAACGAGCTGGTGCGCATCGCCGGGCTGATCCGCGCCGACGATATCGCCACCGACAACACCGTGTCCTCGACCCGCGTGGCGGATGCGCGCATCACCTACTCGGGCACCGGCGCCTTCGCCGACGCCAGCCAGCCGGGTTGGCTGGACCGCTTCTTCCTCAGCCCGCTGTGGCCGTTCTGAGCAGGTGACCTGAGATGTCGATGTTCTCCCGCCTGCTCTTAGTACTCGGCCTGTCCTGCCTGACGCTCGCCGCCCACGCCGAGCGCCTGAAGGACATCGCCAGCATCCAGGGCGTGCGTAGCAACCAGCTGATCGGCTACGGCCTGGTGGTCGGCCTCAACGGCTCCGGCGACCAGACCACGCAGACGCCCTTCACCCTGCAGACCTTCAACAACATGCTGGCGCAGTTCGGCATCAAGGTGCCGGCCGGCAGCGGCAACGTGCAGCTGAAGAACGTCGCCGCGGTGTCGGTGCACGCCGACCTGCCGGCGTTCGCCAAGCCGGGCCAGACCATCGACGTGACCATCTCCTCCATCGGCAACGCCAAGAGCCTGCGCGGCGGCAGCCTGCTGATGACCCAGCTCAAGGGCATCGACGGCCAGACCTATGCCATCGCCCAGGGCAACCTGGTGGTGGGCGGCTTCGACGCTGAGGGCCGCGACGGCTCGAAGATCACCGTCAACGTGCCGTCGGCCGGGCGCATTCCCTCCGGCGCCACCGTCGAACGCGCGGTGCCGAGCGGCTTCGACCAGGGCAACAGCCTGACGCTGAACCTCAACCGCCCCGACTTCACCACCGCCAAGCATATCGTCGACCGCATCAACGACATGCTCGGCCCGGGCGTGGCCCAGGCCATCGACGGCGGCTCGGTGCGCGTCAGCGCGCCGCTGGACCCGAACCAGCGGGTGGACTACATGTCGGTGCTGGAGAACCTGGAGATCCAGTCCGGCGAGGCGGTGGCCAAGGTCATCATCAACTCGCGCACCGGCACCATCGTCATCGGCCAGAACGTGCGCGTATCGCCGGCCGCCGTGACCCACGGCAGCCTCACCGTGACCATCACCGAGGACCCGATCGTCAGCCAGCCCGGCCCCTTCTCCAACGGCGAGACCGCGGTGGTGCCGCGCTCGCGGGTGAACGCCGAGCAGGAAGCCAAGCCGATGTTCAAGTTCGGCCCGGGCACCACCCTGGACGAGATCGTCCGCGCGGTGAATCAGGTGGGCGCGGCGCCCAGCGACCTGATGGCCATTCTCGAAGCCCTCAAGCAGGCCGGCGCGTTGCAGGCCGAGCTGATCGTCATCTGAGGACGCCGCCATGGACGCACGACTGCTCAACTCCGGCGCCAGCGCCAGCGCCAGCGACAGCCAGGCCTACACCGACCTCAACCGCTTGAGCCAGCTGAAGAGCGGCGACCGCAACAGCCAGGGCAACATCCGCAAGGTGGCCCAGGAGTTCGAGTCGCTGTTCCTCAACGAGATGCTCAAGTCGATGCGCTCGGCCAACGAGGTGTTCGCCAAGGACAACCCGCTCAACAGCGAGACCGCCAAGCAGTACCAGGACATGTACGACCACCAGCTGTCGGTGTCCCTGGCGCGCGAGGGGCACGGCATCGGCCTGGCCGACGTGCTGGTCAAGCAGATGGAGAAGATGCAGGGCGTGCGCCACACCGGCAACAACCCCTTCGCCCAGGTCCAGGCGCAATCCGATACCCAGGCCACCGAGGCGGTGGCGGGGCAGGACCGGCAGCGGGCGAAGAGCCTGTGGTCCGCCAGCGGCAAGCCGCTGACGCAGCCCGAGCCCGGCCGCGACGACCGCCAGGCGCTGAACGCGCGGCGCCTGGCCCTGCCGGGCACGCTGGCCAAGCGCATCGCCGCCGGCATAGTGCCGGACGCCAATGCCGCCAGCGCCAGCCAGCCGACGCAGCTGGCCAGCAGCGACTGGCGCAACGGCAGGGGCTACGCCCGCCAGGACGATACCGCCGGCAGCGCCGCCGTCGCCGATACCTCGGCCATCTCGACCAAGCCGGGCAAGTCCATGTTCGCCTCGGCCGACGACTTCGTCGCCACCATGCTGCCCATGGCCGAACGCGCGGCCAAGCGCATCGGCGTCGACCCGCGCTACCTGGTGGCCCAGGCCGCGCTGGAAACCGGTTGGGGCAAGAAGATGATCGCCCAGCGCGACGGCAGCAGCAGCCACAACCTGTTCGGTATCAAGACCGGTTCGAGCTGGAGGGGCGACTCGGCGCGCGCGCTCACCAGCGAGTACGAGAACGGCAAGCAGGTGAAGGAAGTGGCCTCGTTCCGCGCCTACAACTCCTTCGAGCAGAGCTTCCAGGACTACGTCAGCTTCCTGCAGAACAACGACCGCTACCAGGGCGCCCTGGACTCCGCCGCGCGCCCCGAGCAGTTCATGAAGGAACTGCAGCGCGCCGGCTATGCCACCGACCCGCAATACGCGCGCAAGGTCTCGCAGATCGCCAGGCAGGTGCAGGTCTACCAGACCGTGGCCATGGCCGACGCCCCGACCCGTACGCTTTGAAGAATGGAACGCTCTAAGGAAAGCCCATGAGCCTGTTATCCATAGGACTGTCCGGCCTCAACGCCTCGCAAACGGCGCTGAGCACCACCGGCAACAACATCACCAACGTCGACACCGCCGGCTATACCCGCCAGCAGTCGATGCAGGTCAGCTCGGCCGCGCAGTTCTCCGGGCGCTACTACGTCGGCACCGGCACCACGGTGCAGGACGTGCGCCGGATGTATAGCGAGTTCCTGGCCAACCAGCTGCGTGGCGCGACGGCGGTGAACAGCGATGCGCAGACCTACCTGAGCCAGGTCAACCAGGTCGACTCGCTGCTGTCGGACAGCACCACCGGCCTGTCCTCGGTGATGCAGAACTTCTTCGCCTCGCTGCAGACCGCGGCCGGCACCCCGACCGACTCCGCCTCGCGGCAACTGGTGCTGACCCAGGCGAAGAACCTGGCGCAACGCTTCAATTCCATCTCCACCCAGTTGGGCACCCAGAACAGCTACGTCAACACCCAGATGAGCAGCCTGGCCGGGCAGGTCAGCGACCTGGCCAAGACCATCGCCCAGTACAACCAGGCGATCACCGCCGCCGAATCCGCCGGCGCCAGCGCCAACGACCTGCAGGACAAGCGCGACCAGGCGGTGGTGCAGCTGTCGGACATGATCGGCGTCAGCGTGGTCAAGCAGGGCAGCAGCTACAACCTCTACCTGGGCTCCGGCCAGCCGCTGGTGGTGGGCAGCAACGCCTCGACCCTGAGCGCCGCGCCCAGCGCCAGCAACCCGTCGCAGTACAGCCTGTCGCTGAACTCCAGCTCCAGCGGCGTGACCGTGGACGTCACCTCGGTGGTCACCGGCGGCCAGATGGGCGGCCTGCTGCGCTACCGCAGCGAGGTGCTGAACACCACCCAGAACGAACTGGGGCGCATGGCCATCGTCCTCGCCGACACCTTCAACAGCCAGCTGGCCCAGGGCCTGGACCTCAACGGCAACTTCGGCGCCGCGCTGTTCAAGGACATCAACGATGCCAGCGTGATCGGCAACCGCAGCCTGGCCAACGGCCTCAACAGCGGCACCGGCAACCTTAACGTCAGCATCGACGACAGCAGCGCGCTGACCACCAGCGACTACGAGGTGACCTTCACCTCGGCCACCGGCTACACCGTCAGGCGCCTGTCCGATGGCGAGGTGATGGGCAGCGGCGACCTCACCGACGATCCGCCCAAGGAATTCGACGGCTTCAGCCTCAGCCAGCAGAGCGTCGGCACCATCCAGGCCGGCGACCGCTTCACGGTGATCCCCACGCGCACCGCCGCGGCGGACATCTCGGTAGCGATGACCGACGCCAACCGCCTGGCGCTGGCCTCGCCGCTGGTCTCCACCACCACCACCGGCAACATCGGCAGCGGCACCATCAGCGGCACCAGCCTGACCACCGAGCTCGACGCCAGCAACAGCGCCGACCTGGCGGCGGCGATCAAGGCTGGCATGCCGGTCAAGCTGGTGTTCGACGCCGCCGCCGGCGACGGCACCCAGGGCTACACGATCTACGATTCCGCCGGCAACTCGCTGGGCACCGGCAGCATAGTGCCGGGGCAGAGCAACGACATCAGCGTCACCGTGCCCGGCACGCCGTCGTTCAGCTTCCAGACCAGCATCGGCGGCTACCCCGGCAGCGGCGACAGCTTCACCGTCGCCTTCAATTCCGATGGCGACGCCGACAACGGCAACGCGCAGAAGCTCATCGACCTGCAGAGCGCCAAGACCGTGGGCAGCGGCACCGGCAGTGGCAGCGGCATGAGCCTGACCGGCGCCTACAGCAGCCTGACCGAGACCGTCGGCGCCCAGGCCAACCAGGCCAAGCTGGACGCCACCGCCACCGACGCGGTGCTGACCCAGGCGCAGAACACCCGCGACTCGCTGTCGGCGGTCAACCTCGACGAGGAAGCGGCCAACCTGGTGAAGTTCCAGCAGTACTACACGGCCTCCGCGCAGATCATCAAGACCGCGCAGACGCTCTTCGACACCCTGATCAACAACATCTGAGGCGGCCGTGATGCGTATTTCCACCCCGCAGATCTTCAGTTCCAACATCGACAACTACAACCGCGGCTACGCCAGCCTGGCCAAGACCCAGGAGCAGATCTCCAGCGGTGTGCGCATCCAGACCCCCGCCGACGACCCCGTCGGCGCCGCGCGCCTGCTGCAACTGCAACAGCAGCAGGCGCTGCTGACGCAATACAGCAGCAACATGACCACCGCGCAGAACGCTCTGAACCAGGAAGAGAGCGTGCTGTCCTCGATCACCAACGTGCTGCAGCAGGCCCGCGAGGTCGCGGTACGCGCCGGCGACGGCTCCCTCACCGACGACGACCGCAAGGCCCTGGCCGACCAGCTCGGGCAGATCCAGCAGCAGCTGCTGACGTTGATGAACAGCAAGGACGCCAGCGGCAACTACCTGTTCTCCGGCAGCAAGAGCACGGTGCAGCCGTTCATCCAGAACGCCGACGGCACCTACAGCTACCAGGGCGACCAGAGCTCGCTGAACCTGCAGATCGCCGACAACCTGCTGCTGCCGACCAGCGACAATGGCTGGAGCATCTTCGAGATGGCGGCCAACGCCAGCCGCACCACCAGTTCGCTGAGCAGCAGCCCGAACAGCGACGGCGTGCAGCGGGCGTTCCTCTCCCAAGGCACGGTGACCAGCGACA
Source organism: Pseudomonas sp. PI1 (assembly GCF_000812405.1). Classification (NCBI taxonomy): domain Bacteria; kingdom Pseudomonadati; phylum Pseudomonadota; class Gammaproteobacteria; order Pseudomonadales; family Pseudomonadaceae; genus Pseudomonas; species Pseudomonas sp. PI1. The sequence continues at coordinate 53,278 of NZ_JWMC01000103.1, read as the reverse complement.
GCACCTACAACGCCAGCTTCCGCGATGGCGCGCCCTACACCCTGAACGTGCTCAGCGGCAGCCAGTACCAGATCCTCGATAAGGACGGCAACGACGTCACCAGCGAGGCCAATACCAACGGCACCTACGACGGCACCTCAGCCGACAGCAACGCCATCAGCTTCCGTGGCGCGCAGTTCCAGCTCGACGTCTCGCTGCCCAGCAGCGACGACGCCAGCGACATGGACAGCCTGGTGAGCGGCTACAGCTTCAGCTTCGGCATGGCGCCCGACGACCTCTCGATCAAGCGCAGCGCCGCCAACACCTCGGGCGCGCAGATCACCGGCGGCACGGTCAGCGACCAGACCGCCTACAACACCCAGTTCCCGGCCAACGGCATACAGCTGAAGTTCACCAGCGCCACCGACTACGAGGTCTACGCGCTGCCGGCCAGCCAGGGCGCCACGCCGATCGCCGGCGGAACCCTCGGCGGCGCCTTCCCGCAGACCATCAGCGTGGCCGGCGTCGACCTCTCGATCAGCGCCTCGCCGGCCGCCGGCGACCAGTTCAGCGTCACCGCCAGCTCGCCGGAGCGGCAGAACATCCTCAACACCATCGGCGACCTGCGCACCGCGCTGAGCGCTTCCACCGCCAACGATCCCCAGGCCCAGCTGAGCATCCGCAACATGGTGGCCTCGGCGCTGACCAACATCGACAACGGCATGAACCAGGTGATGAACGTACAGTCGTCGGTGGGCTCGCGGCTGAACACCATCGACGTGCTCAGCCAGGAAAACCAGAGCCTGAGCCTGACCAACAGCACCACCCAGTCGTCGATCCGCGACACCGACATGGCCGAGGCCACCTCCAAGCTGGTGCTGCAGCAGACCATGCTCGAAGCGGCCCAGGCGGCGTTTGCCCGAGTCAGCCAGTTGAGTCTGTTCAACAAGCTCTGAGCCTACTCGATCGCCGTGCGCCTCCCGTGGGAGGGCGCGCGGCGTTTCCTGCGGCGGCAATCCCTTGCCGCTGCCTCCCGCTTTCTCCTGCCAGCGCTTCAAGCCTTCCCCAATCCCTCATACGCCGCGTCCCGCGCACCTTCGCGGAAGATGGCATTCAATTTGCTGAGGTCCTCTCGGGGCGATTCTTTCAGTCAGCGAATTGACGCCCCGTCCACTGGCTGGACTCCTGCGGGAGTCCAACCGCCAGTGCTTTTGGAACCTTCGCCAGACCTTGCCGTAGCGGCAGGCGGGGAGAGATGCAGCATGTCGAACACGATCATTCCCTCTGGAGCCCCGGCCAGGTCCGGTATTGGCCAGGAGCCTTCGAACCGCCTCCGCATGAACGATGGATACGAGGGGAAGCTCGACTTCCCCCTGTCGTATTCCCGTCGCTGCGTCTGCCCGATGTCGGTCGGCAGGGAGTAGTCATGACCAAGATCATCCCGGTCACCCGGCCGCTGCTGCCGCCCCTCGAAGAATTCCTGCCCTACCTGGAACGGGTCTGGGCCAGCGGCATCCTCACCAATGGCGGTGACATGCACCGTGCGCTGGAGAAAGCGCTGTGCGAGTACCTGGGCGTCGAGCACATCGCCCTGTTCGCCAACGGCACCCTGGCGCTGGTCACCGCCCTGCAGGCATTGCGCGTCACCGGGGAAGTGATCACCACGCCTTACTCCTTCGTCGCCACCGGCCATTCGCTGCTGTGGAACGGCATCCGTCCGGTGTTCGTCGACATCGACCCGCAGACGTTCGGCCTGGACCCGGCGAAGATCGAGGCGGCGATCACCCCGCAGACCACCGCGATCATGCCGGTGCACTGCTACGGCAACCCCAGCGACGTCGAGGCCATCCAGGCCATCGCCGACAACTACAACCTGCGGGTGATCTACGACGCGGCCCATGCCTTCTCGGTGCGCGACGCCGGCGGCAGCATCCTGCGCCATGGCGACCTGAGCGTGCTCAGCTTCCACGCCACCAAGGTGTTCAACACCTTCGAGGGCGGGGCGATCATCTGCCCCGACGAGAAGACCTACCGGCGCATCGGCCACCTGAAGAACTTCGGCTTCGTCAACGAAACCACGGTGGTGGCCCCCGGCATCAACGGCAAGATGAGCGAGATCAACGCCGCCTTCGGCCTGTTGCAGCTGCAGCACATCGACCGCGCGCTGGCGCGGCGCAAGGAAATCGACGGCCTCTACCGCGAGCGCCTGGCCGGCTTGCCGGGGCTGAGCTTCATCGAGTTCCGCCCCGGCTGCGTGTCTAACCACGCCTATTTCCCGGTGCTGATCGACGAGGATTTCGCCCTGGAGCGCGACCGGCTGTACGAACTGCTGCGCGAGCAGGGCATCGTGGTGCGCCGCTACTTCTATCCGCTGATCAGCGACTTCCCGATGTACCGCGGGCTGCCGTCGGCCGAGCCGAGCAACCTGCCGGTCGCCCGCCAGGTAGCGAGCCGCGTCCTGTGCCTGCCGATCTACCCGGACCTGGCCGACGAGGATGTCGAGCGCATCTGCGACCTGGTCGTCAGCGCGGGAGTCCGGGCGTGATTCTCGCGGTAATGCAACCCTATTTCTTCCCCTACCTGGGCTACTACCAGTTGGCGGGGAGCGTGGATCACTTCGTCTTCCTGGACGATGTGGCATTCATCCGCCGGGGGTTCATCCACCGCAACAGCATCCTGCTCGACGGCGCGCCCCACCGGTTCACGTTGCCGGTGAGCGACCTGAGCCAGAACCGCGCCATCAACGAACACTGCTTCGTCGGCGACTACAGGACCTTCCTGGCGAAGCTGCACCATGCCTATGCGCATGCTCCGCATTTCCGTGGAGTGCAGGACCTGGTCGCGCAGGTCTGTTCCCGCCCGGAGCGTAACGTCGCGCTCAAGGCCGCGGATTCCGTCCGTGCGGTGTTCGACTATCTGGATCTGCCGCTCAGCTGTTCGTTCGCCAGCGAACAGCCGCCGGCCGGCCTGGGCGGCCAGCAGCGGATTCTCGCCCTGTGCCGGCATTTCGGCGCCGAGCGCTACCACAACGCCAGCGGCGGACGCGAACTCTACGACGCGACAGTCTTCGCCGAGCAGGGCGTTGAGCTGCGCTTCCTGCAGCCCCACCTGCGCCCGTACACCCAGCCAGGTACCGGCTTCGTCCCGGGCCTGTCGATCATCGACGTGCTCATGCACAACCCGGTCGAGGTCGTTCGCAGCATGCTGGCGGACTACGACCTGTCGCCGGCATCGGCTTGAGGTATCCCGTGTGGCCAATGTGATTCATCCCGGCCTTCTTCCCGTCCAGCCGGAGCCGCGCTGATGGCCCGGCTGAACGTGATGGTTTTCCCCTGCGGTTCGGAGATCGGGCTGGAGCTGCGCCAGGCTCTGGGCTCGTCCCTGCACGTCACGCTTTGGGGGGCGTCCAGCCAGGAGGACCATGGGCGGCTGGCCTACGAGCGCTACGTCAGCGTGCCGAACATCGCTGACCCGAGATTCGACGAACGCTTCCGCGCGGCGCTGTTCGAACGCGACATCGACCTGCTGTTCGCCACTCACGACTCGGTGCTCGAATACCTGGCGCCGCGCATGCAGGCGTGGGGCGTGCACCTGGTCAACGGCGACCCCGAAACTGCCTGCATAACCCGCCGCAAGTCGCTGACCTACGACCTGTTCGCTGGCGAGCCCTGGATACCGCGGCGCTATCGCACGCCTGCCGAGGTCGCCCAGTGGCCGGTATTGATCAAGCCGGACCGTGGCCAGGGCGGGCAGGGCGTCGGCGTCGCACGGACTGCGGAGGAGGCTGAACGGCTTCTGGCGGCGTGCTCCGAGCCGATCCTCTGCGAATACCTGCCGGGGCGCGAAGCCACCGTGGACTGTTTCAGCGACTGGCGCCACCAGTTGCTGCATGTCGCGCCTCGCCTGCGCTGCAGGGTGCGCGCCGGCATCGCGATGCGCAGCGAGCCGCTGCCCTGCAGCGACGAAATCCTCCGGATCGCCCAAGCCATCAACCGGCGCCTGAAGCTGCGTGGACCCTGGTTCTTCCAGCTGCGTGAAGACCCGCAGGGCAACTGGAAGCTGCTGGAGGTGAGTAGCCGGTTGTCCAGCAGCAGCGTTGCCCTTCGGGCCGCGGGGGTCAACCTGGCCCTGATGACCATCCAGGACCACCTGCAGCGCGAGCAGGTGACCCTGCAGGACAGCCGCGTCACCTTGCTGGAACGGCGCCTGGCCAGCGTGGCGGTGCTGGACTACGAGTTCGACACGGCCTACGTCGACCTCGACGATACCCTGCTGCTGGACGGCCAGGCCAACCCCCAAGCGATGCGTTTCGTCTACCGCCTGCTGCAGATGGGCAAGTGCCTGGTACTGGTCACCCGGCACGCGACGGACCCGCTCCTGACCCTGGCCCGGGCACGGGTGGCGGCCGAACTGTTCGATGACATCGTGCACCTGAGCCAGGGCGAGCCCAAGTCTTCCTGCATCACCGGGCGGGCGATCTTCGTCGACAACCATTTCCCCGAACGTCTGGAGGTGTCCCGAAGCAAGGGCATACCCGTCCTGGACGTCGATGCCATGGAGCTGTTCTTCCCATGAAGTCCTGGATCACCCGGCATTTTCGCCAGCGCTGGCTGGCCGAGTGGCTGGTGCTGCCGCTGTGGTGGCTCTACGACCGGATCAGCCCCAAGGATCGCCGGTCCTGGGCGTTCTTCGTCCACCCATTGCAGCCCGACCAGTTCATCGAGAACTCCCGCGCGCTGTTCGAGCATGTAAAGGCCGACCCCGCGATCCGCAAGCTGATCTTCACCCGCGGCATGGACGCGGACTTCCGCATCGAAGGCGCCTGCAACACCCGCATCGTCGACCTGCAGAGCTTCCTGGGGCTGTTGCTGCTGGCGCGTTGCGGAACCTATCTGCTGACCAACGCTATTGCCCTGGACATGTCCTGGCGCTGGCCGGGCGGCGACTTCTCGGTGGTCCGGGCCAGCCTGCGGCGGCGCCTGCTGGTCAACCTCTGGCACGGCATTCCGCTCAAGCGCCTGTTCGCACTGGCCAACCCCGAGCAGGCCCGGCATGCCGACCGGGTGGCCTACCGGCGTCGCGAGCGGGCCCACTACCACGGGCTGATCGCCTCGTCGGACATCGACAGCTACGCGATGGCGGCCATGTTCTATCCGATCCGCCATTCCTCGCTGTGGGTGACCGGCCTGCCGCGCAGCGATTTCCTGATGATGGCGGATGCGGCTCTGCCCGGCTTCTTGCGTGAGGAGGTGGAACACATCCGCCAGCTCAAGGGGGCGCGGCGGCTGGTGGTCTATGCCCCGACTTTCCGCGAGGCGGGCCTGGAGGGGGCGCAGTGCTACCAGTTCAGCGAGGCAGAGATCGACCGCCTTAAGGTCCTGATGCGCCGTCACGATGCGGTCCTGGGGTTCCGCATGCATTACTTCCGCAAGGGCGATCATGTGTTCAACATGGAGCGCTTCATCGACGGCGAGACCATCATCGACCTGGGCCACGCCGTGATCAGCGAGATCGCCCCGGTGATTCGCGAACTCGACGTCCTGATCACCGATTATTCGTCGGTGTACATCGACGCGCTCTACCTGGAGAAGCCGGTACTGAGCTTCGCCTACGACCTGGAGCACTACCGGAGCCGGCAGAACGGCCTGCTGTACGACATGCAGGTGGCCTTCCCGGGACCGGTGGTGGGTGAATTCGAGGCCCTGCTCGCCGCGCTCGACCGTGAGCTGGGCGGGGAGGGAAGGCAGGCCGCCGGCGAACGCTACCAGGCCTGCAGGAAAATGTTCTTCAACCATACAGACGACAGCAATTGCGCCCGCGTGGTCGAGCGCATGAAGGCGCTGAACGGATCAGGGCAGGAATGACAGTGGTGCAGAATACTCAACGTCCCTTGGTCAGCATCGTGATGCCGGCCTACAAGGCGGTCTACCTGGAGCAGGCGCTGCAGAGCCTGCAGGATCAGACTTACCGTCCGCTGGAGCTGGTGATCTGCGACGACTGCCAGACGGATGCGGTGCAGCAGGTCGTCGACGCCTTCTGCGAGCGGCTCGATTTCCCCGTGCACTACGAGCGCAACGAACTGCGCCGGTACGAGTCGGGCAACCTCGCCAGGTGCGTGAGCCTTGCCAGCGGCGAATACCTGAAGTTCCTCTACGACGACGACGTACTGCAGCCCGAGTGCATCGAGCGCATGGTCGAAGTCATGTGCGAGTACCCTGATGTCGCGCTGGTCAGCTCGCGGCGCCGGCGCATCGATGGGGAGGGCCGGCACCTGCCGGACATCCTGGCCACGGCCTTCCCCTTCAGCGGTGACGTGTTGGTCGACGGCAGCGAACTCACCTCCTTCCTGGCCGAGCACACCATCAATTTCATCGGCGAGCCCAGCACCGTGCTCTGCCGGCGTGAGCCGGTGGCGGTGTTCGGCGAGCAGATCATGTCGCTCAATGGTGTGCCCATCCGCTGGGTGGGCGACCTGGCGTTCTACGTGAAGCTGATGCATGGCGCCCGTCTGGCGATGCTGGCGCAACCCCTGGTGGACTTCCGGGTTTCCCGGGACCAGTTCAGCCAGGTCGGTCGTGATCAGCCGGGTGTCGGCGAGGCGGGGCATAACGACTTCCGCCAGGCCTTGCGCGACCTGGGCTGGCACGCTGCCGACAGCGATCGGCGGGTTGCCGTGGCGCCGCTGCGCGGCACTGCCGCCCCGGAGCGCGTCGACCTGTTGGCCGCCCTGCACCGGGCCCATGCCTTGGGCGAGATGATCGAGCGCTTCGACGAGTGGCTGGAGGCGCGCAAGCCCAGCCCGGTACAGAAGCGCCTGATCGACGAGCACCTGCAGGCCAACGGCATGGGCGTGCACATCGAGGTGCTGCTGCCGGTGGGCGAGGACGCCGTGGCCTTGCAGGCGACACTCGACAGCCTGGCGGTCGCCGCCGGGCTCTATCCGAACGTCAGCGTGACGCTGCTGTCCGAGCAACCTCCGCAAGTGAACAGCGGGCTTAGCCTGCGGCACCAGCCGGTGGATGCCGATGGCCTTGGCGTGGCGCTCAACGCGGCGCTGCACGGCAGCACGGCGGACTGGGTCCTGCTGGCCGACGCCGGCGATATCTTCACCACTTCCGGCCTGATGATCGCCGGCCTCGAGCTGATGACGGCCGCCGGTTGCCGCGCGGTCTCCACCGACCTGGTGATGCGCGGCGAGGATGGCTCGCAGGGGCCGGCGCTGCGCCCGGACTTCAACCTCGACCTGCTGATCAGCTTCCCGGCGTCCCAGGCGCGTCACTGCCTGTACAACCGCGAGGCGATCCTCGAAATGGGCGGCTTCGACGCGGACTATCCGCGGGCCCTGGAACTCGACCTGCTGCTGCGCCTGGTGGAGCGGGGCGGGCTGGGCGGCCTGGCGCATCTTTCCGAGCCGTTGCTCAGCACCCCGGCCGCGCGCCTGCAGGCCAACCCCGACGAGGAGCGCACCCTGCAGCGCCACCTGCTGGCGCGTGGCTACGAGCGGGCGCGAGTCCTGAGCCCGCTGCCGGGCCGCTACCAGATCGACTATGGCCATGCAGAACAGCCGCCGGTATCCATCCTCATCGTCCTGCGCGATCAGCTCGCGGCCGTGCAGCGCTGCGTGATGAGCCTGCTCGAACACACGGCCTACCCCAACTACGAAATACTGCTGGTGGACAACGCCAGCGAGAACCCGGCCACCCGCCAGTGGTTGGAGGGCGTCGAGCAGATGGCCGCCGAGCGCGTCCGCGTGCTGCGCTCGGGCGAGCCGCTGGCCGACGCGCGCTTGAAGAACCTGGCCGCCACCCACGCGCGTGGCGACTACCTGTTGCTGCTGCGTCCGGAGGCCGCCGTCTTCCAGGGCGAGTGGCTGGGCGAGCTGGTCAACCAGGCGCAGCGTCCGGAAGTCGGCATCGTCGGCGCGCGGACCATCGACGGTGACGGACGCATCACCCATGCCGGGCTGGTGCTGGGCCTGCGCGGCGTCGCCGGGCACGCCTTCATCGGCGAGGACATGAACGCCACCGGCTACATGAACCGCCTGCAGGTGGCGCAGAACTACAGCGCGGTCTCCGATGGCTGCCTGATGATCCGCAAGGCGCTGTTCGACGAGCTGGGTGGCCTGGACGAGGGCGACTTCGCCGAGCGTGGCGCCGATGTCGACCTCTGCCTGCGGGCCGGCGAGGCAGGTTACCTGGTGGTGTGGACGCCCCATGCGACCCTGTTGCACAGCCCGGCTACGGAAGCCGAGCCGGTGGAACTGCAGGACGCCTTCTACGCCCGCTGGTTGCCTCGCCTGGCCCGCGACCCGGCGTACAACCCGAACTTCTCGCGGGTCCGCAGCCGCGCCGGCTTCATCCTCACGGATACCCAACTGACCTGGCGCCCGCTGACCTGGCAGCCGGTGCCGACGGTCCTGGCGCACTTCGCCGATACCTTCGGCTGTGGCCACTATCGCGTCATCCAGCCGTACCTCGCGCAGCGCGAGCATGGCTTGATCGATGGCGTGGTGACCCACTCGCTGTTGCCGGTGGTCGACCTGGAGCGCTTGTGATACTGCTGCAGCGGCAGATCGGCGACGAGCGCCTCGACGCCATGCGGCGCATGAAGGCCTTCTCGAAAGCCTTCAAGGTCTACGAGCTCGACGACTACCTGCCCAACCTGCCGCTGAAGAGCGCGCATCGCAGCCACATGCCCAAGGACATCCTCAGGTCCCTGCGCCGCGGGCTGGGCTTCGTCGACCGCTTCGTGGTCTCCACCGAGCCGTTGGCGGAAGCGTTCGCCGACCTGCATCCGGACATCCGCGTCGCCCATAACTGCCTGGCCCCGGGCTGGTGGGGCGGCCTGCCGGCGAGCCAGCGCCGGCGCGGGGCCAGGCCGCGGGTGGGCTGGGCGGGCGGGGTCAGCCACACCGGTGACCTCGAACTGATCGCCGACGTGGTCAAGGAGCTGGCCAGCGAAGTCGAGTGGGTCTTCTTCGGCATGTGCCCGGACAAGCTGCGCCCCTACATCCACGAGTTCCATGCGGGCCTGCCCATCGATCGCTATCCGGCCAAGCTTGCCAGCCTGGACCTTGACCTGGCCCTGGCGCCGCTGGAAGACAACCTGTTCAACCAGTGCAAGAGCAACCTGCGCCTGCTGGAATACGGCGCCTGCGGTTTCCCGGTGGTGTGCAGCGACAACCGCGCCTATGCCGGCGACCTGCCGGTGACCCGGGTGAAGAACCGCTTCCGCGACTGGGTTGAGGCGATCCGCATGCACCTGGCCGACCTCGACGCTACGGCGCGGATGGGCGACGGGCTGCGTGACAGGGTGCGCGCCGAATGGATGCTGCAGGGCGACAACCTGCAGGCCTGGCACCGCGCCTGGCAGCCGGACTGAGGCTTTCGCCTGTCCGTGCGGAACCTCGAAAGCCCCGTTTCCCGGGGCTTTCGACTTTTTTCCGGGAGGCTGTGCAAGAAGGGCTTGAAAAAAAATCGAAAATCGCCCTAAAGCAAAATCCGCCACGGACGATAACCCTAACGAAGGTTCTCCAGGCCATATCGGGCGGCACTAGCCAGCGGCCAGGGACCAACTGAAAGCAGTCGCCTATCCACGAGGATCTCGTCATGGCCCTTACCGTAAATACCAACATCTCTTCGCTGACCGTTCAGAAGAACCTGAACAACGCTCAGAAAAACCTCAGCACTGCCATGACCCGGCTCTCCACCGGCCTGCGCATCAACAGCGCCAAGGACGATGCCGCCGGTCTGCAGATCTCCAACCGCCTGAGCAGCCAGATCAACGGCCTGAACAAGGCCGTGGACAACGCCAACGACGCCATCTCCATCGCACAGACCGCCGAAGGCGCCCTGCAGGAATCCACCAACATCCTGCAACGTATGCGTGTCCTGGCCGTGCAGTCCGCCAACGGCTCCAACAGCGAAGACGACCGCTCCTCGCTGAACCAGGAGTTCGAATCGCTGACCGCCGAACTGACCCGTATCTCCGACACCACCACCTTCGGTGGCGGCAGCACCGCGGTGACCCTGCTCAACGGCGATGCCGGCACCAATGGCACCATGACCTTCCAGGTCGGCGCCAACGCCAACGAAACCGTCAGCTTCACCCTGAACGACATGAGCGCCCAGGCGCTGAAGGGCACCTACTCGTCCGCATCCGGCACCCTGGATGTCTCCGCCAACCTCGATGCGACCACCAAGGAAGCCACTGCTTCGGGCTCCCTCAACGTGACCGTCGACGGCAAATCCTACGCGGTCGATTACGACAAGGGCGCCACTGTCAACGACATCGTCAGCGCACTCAACAGCAACATCAGCGGCATCACCGCCGTGGCCGATGGCTCGGGCAGCATCACCCTGACCTCCAGCAAGGCCCTGGGTGGCGATGTGACTGGCGGTACCGTCGCCTCCGGCTCCCTGAGCGTCCAGGATCTGGACATCAAGAACGCCGACAGCGCGCAGAAGGCCATCCAGGTCATCGACGGTGCGCTCAAGCAGATCGATACCCAGCGTTCGGCCCTGGGTGCGGTGCAGAACCGTCTGGACAGCACCATCTCCAACCTGCAGAACATCGCAGAGAACGCCACCTCGGCACGCAGTACGATCCAGGATGCCGACTTCGCCGCGGAAACGGCGGAGATGACCAAGCAGCAGACCCTGCAGTCGGCAGCCACCGCTGTACTGGCCCAGGCCAACCAGCTGCCCTCTGCCGTACTCAAGCTGCTGCAGTAAGGTCATCGGCGGTTGATACGAAGGAAGGGCGCACTGCGCCCTTCCTGCATTTGTCCAGAACAATGAGGAGTCGATGATGAGCGTGACTTTCTCTACGATCGGACTGGGAGCCCCCGTCAGGGCGGACCAGGCCCAGGCGACCACGCCCATCGTGGCCGGCGGCAAGGCCGTTGCCGTCGACGGCAAGGGTTCGCCGTCCACCGGCAGTACCCAGGTTGCGCCGGACAAGGCTACCCTGGATCGTGCGCTGGACAGCCTGCGCAGCAATGCCCAGGTCATCCATCGCAACCTGGAGTTCTCGGTCGACCAGGAGTCGGGCATCACCGTGGTCAAGGTGGTGGACAGCACCAGTGGCGACGTGATCCGGCAGATTCCCTCCGAGGTTGCGGTGAAGCTGGCGGAGAGCATCAAGGAAGCCGGCAACCTGCTGTTCCGCGAGCAGGCCTGACAGCCTGGCCTGCTTCTTGCTGAAAGCACGGGCACAGACGCCTATGCGTCAAGAAATCGATTGAAGGAGGTTGGCAATGGCAACGGGCAGTATCGCTTCGACAGGTCTCGGATCGGGCCTGAAAATTGACGATATCGTCAGCGCCCTGGTGAAGGCACAGACCAGCGCCAAGCAGACGCAGATCACCAACCTCACCACCAAGAGCACCACCCAGCTGTCGGCGACCAGCCAGCTCAAGAGCGCCCTGTCGACCTTCCAACTGGCGCTGGCGACGCTGAACACCGCCGACTCCTTCTCCGGGCTCAAGGCCACTTCCTCCAACGAGGACGCGGTAACCGCCAGCACCACCTCTTCGGCGACCCCGGGCACCTATACCCTGGACGTCGAAAAACTGGCGACTTCCTCCAAGGTGGCCAGCCAGTATGTCGGCACTTCCGACAAGTACGGCGCCGGCCGCCTGACCCTCAGCCAGGGCGGCAAGAACTACTTCGTGACGGTGTCCGCCGGCGACTCGCTGTCGACCATCCGCGACAACATCAACAAGCTCAGCGAAACCAGCGGCATCTCGGCCAACGTCGTCACCGACTCCAGCGGTTCGCGCCTGGTGCTCAGCTCCACCACCACCGGCGCCGGCACCGACATCAGTGTCAAGACTTCGGGCGACAGCACCCTGGGCAAGCTGGCCATCGATGGCAGCGCCGCCTACAGCAGTTCCACCGGTGGCTACCTGGTGCAGGCCGGCGATGCCGAATTCAAGCTCGACGGTCTGTCGATGACCAGTTCCAGCAATACCCTGGACAAGGCCGTCAGCGGTGTGACCTTCGACCTGGTGAGCACTGGCAGCTCCACAGTGACGGTAGCGACCAACACCGACGACCTGACCGCCAACATCCAGCAGTTCGTCGATGCGTACAACACCCTCATCAAGGCTGTGTCCAGCCTGACCGACATCACCACTACCACCAACGAGGACGGCACCACCAGCAACAGCGTCGGACCGTTGGCCAGCGATGCCATGACCCGCAGCCTGCTCAACAGCCTGCGTAACGAGTTCGTCAACCTCTCCAGCAGCAGCGGTTCGCTGAAGGTACTGTCGCAGTTGGGCATCACCAGCCAGAAAGATGGCACCCTGAGCGTCGACAGCACCCAGCTGAAAAAAGGCCTGGCGACTTACTCGGGCAGCATCCAGAGCTTCTTCACCGGCAGCGACGGCTTCCTCAAGCGCATGTACAACGCCGTCGACACATACGCCAAGACCGACGGGCTGCTCGACCAGCAGACCGATTCGATCAACTCCACCATTGCCAGCCTGAAGAAGCAGCAGATCGACCTCGACGACCGCACCGCCAAGCTGACCGACATCCTGTACGCCAAGTACAACGCCATGGACAGCCTGGTCGCCCAGCTCAATGCCACCAGCAACAGCGTGATGACCACGCTGAACGCGCTGAACAAGAGCTCCGACGACTGACGCCGGCAGCGTCTAGCCGACCGGCAGCGCCCGGCGCAGACGCAATTCGCGATTAAAGTCTGGCGCCGCCGCGCCGATACCCTGGACATCGGATATGAAACCTTCCACACCAGGGGATCTCGAAATGAATGCGATGGCAGCGCTTCGCCAATATCAGAACGTGGGTGTCCAGGCACAGCTCCACGAGGCGAGTCCGCACCGCCTGATCCAGATGCTGATGGAAGGTGGCCTGAGCCGCATCGCCCAGGCCCGCGGCGCCATGCAGCGCGGTCAGATGGCGGAGAAGGGCCAGCTGATCGGCAAGGCCGTGGCCATCATCGGTGGCCTGCGCGACGGCCTGAACCTGGAAGCCGGCGGCGATTATGCCGAGCGCCTGAACGCCCTGTACATCTACATGGGGCGCCGCCTGCTTGAGGCCAACCGGCAGAACGACGAACATATGCTCGACGAAGTGGCCAACCTGCTTCGCAGCATCAAGGAAGGTTGGGACGGTATCCCGCAGTAATACCGTCCCTCCAGGAGACACGAAGCATGACCCTTGCCGTCGAGCGTATCGAACAAACCCGCAGCGCCCTGGGCACCGCCCTGGCGGAGCAGGACTGGGAAGCCATCGCCCGGCTGGACCTGGAGTGCCGCCAGCACGTGGATGCCGCCATGCACGAGCCGCTGGACGACGACAGCGACCTCAAGCGCAGCCTCGAAGGCCTGCTCGTGCTGTACCGCGAACTGGTCCAGGAAGTCACCCGCCAGCGCCAGGGCGTGGCCGAGGAGATCATCCGCGTCAATCGGTCGCACAAGGGCGCCAAGGTCTATCAGCTTTTCGGCTGAGCCCCGCGGGTCGCCCGTTCGGCGCGGCCCCCCGTTTTCGCCGTTGCCGCCGTTCGTGCCAGCAGGTAAGTTCTTCCGTCGGAAACAACGAATAAATCACGCCATAAATTTGACTCCTGCCACATTTTTGACTTTACTTGGTGGCTAAATGATGGCGGATTGTTTCCGCCTCTTTCCCGTTGCCGTTCGCCGGCCCACATGCCTTCGGAAGACAAGAGCAAGATGTGGCGTGAAACCAAGATTCTGCTGATTGACGACGACCTGGAGCGTTGCCGCGAACTCTCCACCATCCTCAACTTCCTCGGCGAGGACCAGTTGTCCTGCCGCAGCCGCGAATGGCGCCTGGCGGTCGACGACCTGTCCAACGGCAGCCGCGGCGTGCTCTGCGTGCTGCTCGGTAGCGTCGAGCACAAGGGCGGCGCCCTGGAGTTGCTCAAGCAGCTTTCGGCCTGGGACGAATTCCTGCCGGTGCTGCTGATCGGCGACTCGGCGCCGACCGACTGGCCGGAAGAGCTGCGCCGCCGCGTGCTGGCCAGCCTGGAGATGCCGCCCAGCTACAACAAGCTGCTCGATTCCCTGCACCGCGCCCAGGTCTACCGCGAGATGTACGACCAGGCCCGCGAGCGCGGCCGCCAGCGCGAGCCCAACCTGTTCCGCAGCCTGGTCGGCACCAGCCGGGCCATCCAGCAGGTACGGCAGATGATGCAGCAGGTGGCCGACACCGACGCCAGCGTGCTCATCCTCGGCGAGTCCGGCACCGGCAAGGAAGTGGTGGCGCGCAACCTGCACTACCACTCCAAGCGCCGCGAAGCGCCCTTCGTGCCGGTTAACTGCGGGGCCATTCCCGCCGAGCTGCTGGAAAGCGAACTGTTCGGCCACGAGAAGGGCGCCTTCACCGGCGCCATCACCAGCCGCGCCGGGCGCTTCGAGCTGGCCAACGGCGGCACCCTGTTCCTCGACGAGATCGGCGACATGCCGCTGCCGATGCAGGTCAAGCTGCTGCGCGTGCTGCAGGAGCGCACCTTCGAGCGCGTCGGCAGCAACAAGACGCAGAACGTCGACGTGCGCATCATCGCCGCGACCCACAAGAACCTGGAGAAGATGATCGAGGGCGGCAGCTTCCGCGAGGACCTGTACTACCGCCTCAACGTCTTCCCCATCGAGATGGCGCCGCTGCGCGAGCGGGTGGAAGACATCCCGCTGCTGATGAACGAACTCATCTCGCGCATGGAGCACGAGAAGCGCGGCTCCATCCGCTTCAACTCCGCCGCCATCATGTCGCTGTGCCGCCACGACTGGCCGGGCAACGTGCGCGAGCTGGCCAACCTGGTGGAACGCCTGGCGATCATGCACCCCTACGGGGTGATCGGCGTGGGCGAGCTGCCGAAGAAATTCCGCCACGTCGACGACGAGGACGAGCAACTCGCCAGCAGCCTGCGCGAGGAGTTGGAAGAGCGCGCCGCCATCACCGCCGGGCTGCCGGGCCTGGACTCGCCGGCGATGCTGCCGGCCGAGGGCATCGACCTCAAGGACTACCTGGCCAACCTCGAGCAGGGGCTGATCCAGCAGGCCCTGGACGACGCCAACGGCGTGGTCGCCCGTGCCGCCGAGCGCCTGCGCATCCGCCGCACCACCCTGGTGGAGAAGATGCGCAAGTACGGCATGAGCCGCCGCGAGGAGGAAGTGGCGGAGGATTGACGCCGCTTGCCTTTGCGTTTCAATAAGTGCCTGAAAATAAAGGACTAATTTTTAGGCACGCAGATTGCTAAGACTCTGCCAGCCGACGCTTTCACGACGTCGGATGGAAGAGAGACAGCATGATGCCAGCCGTACCCCAGCAGACCCAGCCGACCTCCAGCGATGCGCCGGAGGAGAACGGCCGCGCTGGCCTGGACCAGGCCTTCGCCCTGTTCAACCAGATGTCCACCCAGCTGAACCAGTCGTACAGCATGCTGGAGGCGCGGGTCAGCGAACTGAAGGGACAACTGGCCCTGGTCAGCGCCCAGCGCATGCAGGAGCTGGCGGAGAAGGAACGCCTGGCCAACCGCCTGCAGAGCCTGCTGGACCTGCTGCCCGGCGGCGTCATCGTCATCGACGGCCAGGGCGTGGTGCGCGAGGCCAACCCGGCGGCGCGCGGCCTGCTCGGCCAGCCCCTGGTAGGCATGCTGTGGCGCCAGGTCATCGCCCGCTGCTTCGCGCCGCGCAAGGATGACGGCCACGAGATTTCCCTGCGCGACGGGCGCCGCCTGTCCATCGCCACCCGCTCGCTGAACGGCGAGCCGGGGCAACTGGTGCTGCTCAACGACCTCACCGAGACCCGCCGCCTGCAGGACCAACTGGCCCGCCACGAGCGCCTGTCGGCCCTGGGCCGGATGGTCGCGTCCCTGGCCCACCAGATCCGCACGCCGCTGTCCGCGGCCATGCTCTATGCCGGCCACCTGAGCGAGCAGGCGCTGCCGCTGGAGCAGCAGCAGCGCTTCGCCGGGCGCCTCAAGGAGCGCCTGCAGGAACTGGAGAACCAGGTGCGCGACATGCTGGTGTTCGCCCGCGGCGACCTGCCGCTGCCGGACCGCCTGAGCCCGGCGGAGCTGTTCGCCAGCCTGCGCGCCGCCGCCGAGGCCCATGTCGCCGGCCTGCAGCTGCGCTGGCAATGCGACGTGCGCGGCGGCGAGCTGCTGTGCAACCGCGACACCCTGGTCGGCAGCGTCCTCAACCTGCTGCACAACGCCATCCAGGCCGGCGGCCAGGACGTGCGCCTGAAAGTCCACCTCTACGCTCGTGGCGACAGCCTGCGCCTGGCCATCAGCGACAGCGGCCCGGGCATGGACGCCGCCACCCTGGCGCGCCTGGGCGAGCCCTTCTTCACCACCAAGACCACCGGCACCGGCCTCGGCCTTGCGGTGGTCAAGGCGGTGGCCAAGGCGCACCACGGCGAACTGCGCCTGCAATCGCGACCAGGCCGCGGCACCTGCGCCAGCCTGGTCCTGCCGCTGATCGCGGCCCCCGTCCGTGAACACAAGGAATAACCCCATGCCCGCCAGAATCCTGCTCGTCGAAGACGACCGCGCCCTGCGCGAAGCCCTCTCCGATACCCTGCTGATCGGCGGCTGCGAGTTCACCGCCGTGGACAGCGCCGAGGCGGCCCTGGTCGCCCTGCAGCGCGAGGCCTTCGGCCTGGTGGTCAGCGACGTCAACATGCCCGGCATGGACGGCCACCAGTTGCTCGGCCTGATCCGCGCCCGCTACCCGCAGCTGCCGGTGCTGCTGATGACCGCCTTCGGCGCCGTCGAGCGCGCCGTCGACGCCATGCGCCAGGGCGCCGCCGACTACCTGGTGAAACCCTTCGAACCCAAGGTGCTGCTGGAACTGGTGGCCCGCCATGCCCAGGGCCAGGCGGTCGCCGCCGAAGGCGAGGGCCCGGTGGCTATGGAGCCGGCCAGCCGCCAGTTGCTGGAACTGGCCGCGCGGGTGGCGCGCAGCGATTCCACCGTGCTGATCTCCGGCGAGTCCGGCACCGGCAAGGAAGTGCTGGCGCGCTACATCCACCAGCAGTCGCCGCGCGCCAACAAGCCCTTCATCGCCATCAACTGCGCGGCTATCCCCGACAACATGCTCGAGGCCACCCTGTTCGGCCACGAGAAGGGCGCCTTCACCGGCGCCATCGCCGCGCAGCCGGGCAAGTTCGAGCTGGCCGACGGCGGCACCATTCTCCTCGACGAGATTTCCGAGATGCCCCTGGCGCTGCAGGCCAAGCTGCTGCGCGTGCTGCAGGAGCGCGAGGTGGAGCGCGTGGGCGCGCGCAAGCCGATCGAGCTGGACATCCGCGTGCTGGCCACCACCAACCGCGACCTGCTCGGCGAGGTGGCGGCGGGGCGCTTCCGCGAGGACCTGTACTATCGCCTGTCGGTCTTCCCTCTGGCCTGGCGAGCCCTGCGCGAGCGCCCGGCGGACATCCTGCCGCTGGCCGAGCGCCTGCTGGCCAAGTACGTGAAGAAGATGAACCTGGGCGCGGTGAGCCTGGCCGCCGACGCCCGCGACGCCCTGCTGACGCACCCCTGGCCGGGCAACGTGCGCGAGCTGGACAACGCCATCCAGCGCGCGCTGATCCTGCAGCAGGGCGGCCAGGTCCGCGCCCTGGACCTGTGCCTGAACGCCCCCATCGGCATGGCGTCCGCAGCGCCCGTGATCCCCTTGGTGCAGCCCGTCCCGGTGGCGGCCGCCGCCAGCGCCGGAATTCCGTCGGCGCCCGCGGACAACGCCGGCGGCCTCGGCGAAGACCTGCGCCGCCGCGAGTTCCAGATGATCATCGACACCCTGCGCAGCGAACGCGGCCGCCGCAAGGAAGCCGCCGAACGCCTGGGCATCAGCCCGCGCACCCTGCGCTACAAGCTGGCGCAGATGCGTGATGCGGGGATGGATGTGGAGGCTTACTTGTACGCCAGCTGACGCTGGGGCTGTAAGCGGCAAGCCATAAGCTGCAAGCAAGAGCGAAAGCCTGGTTCCATGCCGTAATGCTGTTCATTCAAGCGACGACCTGGTTCGGCGAAGGCGGGAACGTAGGGCGGATAACCGTTCGCGGTTATCCGCCGTTGCCGGAGACGCCGATGCCCGTGAACGATGGCGGATAACGCCGTAGGCGTTATGCGCCCTGCGGAGCTGCGTTCCATATGAAAATGCCGTTTCTCTCATGGAGAGAAACGGCATTTTTCTTAAGTGAACAGCATTAGGTTCCACGCTGGGCTTTTTGCTTTTTGCCTGCCGCTTACAGCTTGTAGCTTGTCGCTGCCCCAAACCTGGCACCCTTGTTGCAATCCCCTATGCCAAAGCGCCGCGGCGTCAAAAAAGCCGCGGCCCGTAGTCAGAGGGAAAGCCAATGAGTCAGGGTATCGAGTTCAACCGCCTGCTGCTGGAAATGCGCTCCATGCAGATGGACGCCATGGCCAAGGCCAAGCCGGCCGCTTCGGCGCCGGCTGCCGTGGAGGGCGCGCCGAGCTTCTCGGACATGCTCGGCCAGGCGGTGAACAAGGTGAACTCCACCCAGCAGGCCGCCAGCGCGCTGGCCAATGCCTTCGAGGTGGGCCAGAGCAACGTCGACCTGACCGACGTGATGATCGCTTCGCAGAAGGCCAGCGTGTCCTTCCAGGCCATGACCCAGGTGCGCAACAAACTGGTCCAGGCCTACCAGGACATCATGCAGATGCCCATCTGAGCCACGGGGTAGGTAGATAGTTCATGGCCGAAGCCACTGTAGACAACCAGGTCCCCGCCAAAGCCGGCGCAGCCGAAATGCTGAAGAAGCCGCTGATGGGCCTGCAGTTCCTCGAGAACCTCGCCGAGATGCCGGTGCTGCGTCAGGTCGGCCTGCTGGTCGGGCTGGCGGCGAGCATCGCCATCGGCTTCGGCATGGTGCTGTGGTCCCAGCAGCCGGACTACAAGCCGCTGTACGGCAGCCTCAACGGCGTCGACGCCAACAAGGTGATCGAGACGCTGAACGCCGCCGACATCGGCTACAAGGTCGACCCCAACTCCGGCGCCCTGCTGGTCAAGGCCGACGACCTCGGCCGCGCCCGCATCAAGGTGGCCGGCGCCGGCCTGACGCCCACCGACAGCAACGTCGGCTTCGAGATCCTCGACAAGGAACAGGCCCTGGGCACCAGCCAGTTCATGGAGGCGACCAATTACCGTCGCGGCCTGGAAGGCGAACTGGCGCGCACCATCTCCAGCCTGAACAACGTCAAGGGCGCCCGCGTGCACCTGGCCATCCCGAAGAGTTCGGTGTTCGTCCGCGACGAGCGCAAGCCCACCGCCTCGGTGCTGGTCGAGCTGTACCCGGGGCGCAGCCTGGAGCCCAGCCAGGTGCTGGCGATCGTCAACCTGGTGGCCACCAGCGTGCCGGAACTGGACAAGTCCCAGGTCACCGTGGTCGACCAGAAGGGCAACCTGCTCTCCGACCAGCAGGAGCTTTCCGAACTGACCATGGCCGGCAAGCAGTTCGACTATTCCCGGCGCATGGAAAGCATGTTCACCCAGCGTGTGCACAGCATCCTGCAGCCGGTGCTGGGCGACGGCCGCTACAAGGCCGAGGTCTCCGCCGACGTCGACTTCAGCGCCGTGGAATCCACCGCCGAGTCCTACAACCCGGACCAGCCGGCCCTGCGCAGCGAGCAGGTGAACAACGAGGAACGCCAGAACAGCAACGGCCCGCAGGGCGTGCCGGGTGCGCTGTCGAACCAGCCGCCGGGCCCGGCCAGCGCGCCGCAGCAGACCGGCAAGAGCGCCGGCGGCGATTTCGTCGCCCCGGGCCAGCCGCTGAAGGACGCCAACGGCCAGACCATCATCGACCCGAAGACCGGCCGTCCGGTGCTGGCGCCGTACCCCACCGACAAGCGCGAGCAGAACACCCGCAACTACGAGCTGGACCGTTCCATCAGCTACACCAAGCAGCAGCAGGGCCGCCTGCGCCGGCTTTCCGTCGCGGTGGTGCTGGACGACCACATGGTCGCCGACGCCAAGACCGGCGAAGTCAGCCACAAGCCCTGGAGCGCCGACGAACTGGCGCGCTTCACCCGCCTGGTGCAGGACGCGGTGGGCTACGACGCCAGCCGTGGCGACAGCGTCAGCGTGATCAACGCGCCCTTCGCCCCGGAGCAGAACCTGGAGATCGCCTCGCCGCCGTTCTACTCGCAGCCCTGGTTCTGGGACATCGTCAAGCAGGTGCTGGGCATCGTCTTCATCCTGGTGTTGGTGTTCGGCGTGCTGCGCCCGGTGCTGAACAACCTCGCCGGCAACAAGAACAAGGCCCTGGTGGCCGGCGCTGGCGGCGACATGGCCCTGGGCGAGATGGGCGGCCTGGAAGGCGAGCTGGCCGAGGACCGCGTCAGCCTGGGCGGCCCGCCGAGCATCCTGTTGCCCAGCCCCAGCGAGGGGTACGATGCGCAGCTGAACGCGATCAAGAGCCTGGTGGCTCAGGACCCGGGCCGCGTGGCCCAGGTAGTGAAGGATTGGATCAACTCCGATGAGTGATGCGGTATGAGCGAGACCCGGTTGAACGCCAAACTGACCAAGGTCGACAAGGCTGCGATTCTCCTGCTGTCCCTCGGCGAGACCGACGCGGCCCAGGTGCTGCGGCACATGGGCCCGAAGGAAGTGCAGCGGGTCGGCGTGGCCATGGCGCAGATGCGCAACGTGCATCGCGAGCAGGTCGAGCAGGTGATGAGCGAGTTCGTCGAGGTGGTCGGCGATCAGACCAGCCTGGGCGTCGGCGCCGACGGCTACATCCGCAAGATGCTCACCCAGGCCCTGGGCGAGGACAAGGCCAACAACCTCATCGACCGCATTCTGCTGGGCGGCAACACCAGCGGCCTGGACAGCCTGAAGTGGATGGAGCCGCGCGCCGTGGCCGACGTCATCCGCTACGAGCACCCGCAGATCCAGGCCATCGTCGTCGCCTACCTGGACCCGGACCAGGCCGCCGAGGTGCTCAGCCACTTCGACCACAAGGTGCGCCTGGACATCGTCCTGCGCGTGTCCTCGCTGAACACCGTGCAGCCCTCGGCGCTGAAGGAACTCAACCTGATCCTCGAGAAGCAGTTCGCCGGCAACGCCAACGCCACCCGCACCACCATGGGCGGGGTGAAGCGCGCGGCGGACATCATGAACTACCTCGACAGCTCGGTGGAAGGCGCCCTGATGGACGCCATCCGCGACGTCGACGAAGACCTCTCCGGGCAGATCGAGGACCTCATGTTCGTCTTCGACAACCTCGCCGACGTCGACGACCGCGGCATCCAGGCGCTGCTGCGCGAAGTGTCCTCGGACGTGCTGGTGCTGGCCCTCAAGGGGTCGGACGAGGGCATCCGCGAGAAGATCTTCCGCAACATGTCCAAGCGCGCCGCCGAACTGCTGCGCGACGACCTGGAGGCCCGCGGCCCGGTGCGCGTCAGCGAAGTGGAGGGCGCGCAGAAGGAAATCCTCACCATCGCCCGGCGCATGGCCGACTCCGGCGAGATCGTCCTCGGCGGCAAGGGTGGCGAGGAGATGATCTAAGTGAGTGGTCCCGCGAAACCCAAGGGCGAGGAACACGATGGCCTGATCCGCGCGCGCGACGTCGCCGGCTTCGACCGCTGGGCGCTGCCCAGCTTCGACCCGGTGGTGGAACGGCCGCCGGAGCCTGCGCCCGAGCCGCAGGCGCCGGAAACCCCGGCGGTGGAGGAAGTCCCCGTCGAGGAAGTCAAACCGCTGACGCTCGAAGAACTCGAAGCGATCCGCCAGGACGCCTACAACGAAGGCTTCGCCACCGGCGAGAAGGACGGCTTCCACGCCGGCCAGCTCAAGGCCCGGCAGGAGGCCGAGGTGGCGCTGCAGGAGCGCCTGGCCGGCCTGGAGACGTTGATGGGCCAGCTGTTCGAGCCCATCGCCGAGCAGGACCTGCTGATCGAGCAGATGCTGGTCAACCTGGTCGGCCAGGTGGCGCGCCAGGTCATCCAGCGCGAGCTGGAGGGCGACTCCAGCCAACTGCGCCAGGTATTGCGCGAGGCGCTCAAGCAACTGCCGATGGGCAGCGACAACGTGCGCATCCACGTCAATCCGCAGGACTTCGAACTGGTCAAGGCGCTGCGCGACCGCCACGAGGAAAGCTGGCGCATCCTCGAGGACGAGCAGCTACTGCCCGGCGGCTGCCGCATCGAGACCGAGCATTCGCGCATCGACGCCAGCATCGAGACGCGCCTGGCGCAGATCACCAAGCAGCTCTTCGAACAGCAACGCGAGCAGGCCACCCACGCCCTGGAGCCGGACCTGCACATCGACCTGGACCAGCCCGATGCGCCTTGACCGGGTAAGTTTCGCCAAGCGCCTGGAAGGCTACCTGGACGCCGCCAAACTGCCGGCGCAGCCGGTGGTGGAAGGCCGCCTGCTGCGCATGGTCGGCCTGACCCTGGAGGCCGAGGGCCTGCAGGCTGCGGTGGGCAGCCGCTGCATGGTGATCAACGACAGCGGCTACCACTCGGTGCAGGTGGAAGCCGAGGTCATGGGCTTCTCCGGCAGCAAGATCTTCCTCATGCCGGTCGGCAGCCTTGCCGGCATCGCCCCTGGCGCCCGCGTGGTGCCGCTGCCCGACAGCGGCCGCCTGCCCATGGGCATGTCCATGCTCGGCCGGGTGCTCGACGGCGTCGGCCGCGCCCTGGACGGCAAGGGCGGGATGCGCGCCGAGGACTGGGTGCCGATGGACGGCCCGACCATCAACCCGCTCAAGCGCGAGCCGATCCACGAGCCCATGGACGTCGGCATCCGCTCGATCAACTCGCTGCTCACCGTCGGCCGCGGCCAGCGCCTGGGCCTGTTCGCCGGCACCGGCGTGGGCAAGTCGGTGCTGCTGGGCATGATGACCAAGTACACCAAGGCCGACATCATCGTGGTCGGGCTGATCGGCGAACGGGGCCGCGAGGTGAAGGAATTCATCGAGCACATCCTCGGCGAGGAAGGCCTCAAGCGTTCGGTGGTGGTCGCATCCCCCGCCGACGACGCGCCGCTGATGCGCCTGCGCGCAGCCATGTACTGCACGCGCATCGCCGAATACTTCCGCGACAAGGGCAAGAACGTCCTGCTGCTGATGGACTCGCTGACGCGCTTCGCCCAGGCCCAGCGCGAGATCGCCCTGGCCATCGGCGAGCCGCCGGCGACCAAGGGCTACCCGCCATCGGTGTTCGCCCGCCTGCCACGCCTGGTGGAGCGCGCCGGCAACGGCGAGAAGGGCGGCGGTTCGATCACCGCCTTCTACACCGTGCTCAGCGAGGGCGACGACCAGCAGGACCCGATCGCCGACTCCGCCCGCGGCGTGCTCGACGGCCACTTCGTGCTGTCGCGCCGGCTGGCCGAGGAGGGCCATTACCCGGCCATCGACATCGAGGCCTCGATCAGCCGGGTGATGCCCCAGGTGGTCAGCCCCGAGCAACTGCAGCACGCCCAGCGCTTCAAGCAGCTGTGGTCGCGCTACCAGCAGAGCCGCGACCTGATCAGCGTCGGCGCCTATGTCGCCGGCGGCGATGCGGAGACTGACCTGGCCATCCAGCGCTTCCCGGTGATGCGCCAGTTCCTCCGCCAGGGCCTGAACGAAAGCCAGAGCCTGGAAGACAGCGCCCAGCTGCTGGACGCCGTGCTGTCCGGCAAGGCCGGCTGAGGTTGCCGCACCATGCCTGAGGCCCGCCTGCCATGAACCGCCGCGCCGACCGTTTGGCTCCTGTCGTGGAGATGGCCCTGAAGGCCGAACGCGAGGCCGCGCGCCAGCTCGGCCAGGCGCAGAACCAACTGCTCCAGGCGCAGCGCAAGCTGGCCGAGCTGGAGCGCTTCCGCGCCGACTACCAGCAACAGTGGATCGACCGCGGCCGCCAGGGCGTCAGCGGCCAGTGGCTGCTGGACTACCAACGCTTCCTGGCGCAGCTGGAAACCGCCGTGGAACAGCAGAACCGCAGCCTGGCCTGGCACCAGGACGTGGTGGAGAAGGCGCGTGTCACCTGGTCGGAGAAGTACGCCCGCCTGGAGGGCCTGCGCAAGCTGGTGGAACGCTACCGCGAAGAAGCGCGGCTGCTGGCCGACAAGCAGGAACAGAAGCAGCTCGACGAATTCGCCCAGCGCCTGCGGCCGCCGGTCTACTGAGCTAGGCTCAGCCCAGGTCCGCCGCCTGGAACGCCACGCATGCTGCTCAGCCGTACCCTGCTGCACACCCATCCGCGCCTGCTCCTCGCCTGCGCCGCCGGCCTGACGCTGGGGCTGGCCTGCTACCACCTGCCGCCGCTGATGCGCACGCTGGTTGGCTGGAACGTCGCCGCCTGGGGTTATGTGCTGCTGATCACCGTGCTCGCCCTGCGCGCCGGGGCGGATCAGGTGCAGCGCCTGGCCGCCATCGAGGACGAGAACGCCCAGGCGGTGCTGGTGCTGGTCAGCGCCGCGGCCATCGCCAGCCTGGTGGCGATCGTCTACGAGCTGGCCGGCGCGCGCCAGCTGCCGGGGAGCGAGCGGCTGCTGCGCTACGCCTTCACCGGCAGCACGGTTTTGGGTTCCTGGTTCCTCATCGGGACCATCTTCGCCATGCACTACGCGCGCATGTTCTACACGGCGGCGGACGGCGAGGCGCCGCTGCAGTTCCCCGACCGCGGGCGGCAGCCGGACTACTGGGACTTCGCCTACTTCTCCTTCACCCTCAGCGTCGCCGTGCAGACCTCGGACGTGGCCATCGCCTCGCCGGCGCTGCGCCGGGTGGCCCTGGCGCAGTCGATCATCTGCTTCCTGTACAACACGGCGATCCTCGGCCTGAGCATCAACATCGCCGCCGGCATCCTCGGCTGACGCGCCTCAGTGGCGCCAG
Source organism: Pseudomonas sp. PI1 (assembly GCF_000812405.1). Classification (NCBI taxonomy): domain Bacteria; kingdom Pseudomonadati; phylum Pseudomonadota; class Gammaproteobacteria; order Pseudomonadales; family Pseudomonadaceae; genus Pseudomonas; species Pseudomonas sp. PI1. The sequence goes on along the minus strand of NZ_JWMC01000103.1, from coordinate 28,457 downwards.
AAGGCCGGGGTGAACAGCACCAGCACGGTGAGGATCTCCAAGCGCCCGGCGAGCATGCCGGCGCACAGCAGCCACTTGGCGGCATCCGGCAGGGACGAGAAGTTGCCCGAGGGGCCGATCACCGGGCCCATGCCTGGGCCGACGCCGGAGACGGTGCTGGCGGCGCCGGTCAGCGCGGTCATCCAGTCCAGGCCGAGGAAGGTCAGGGCCAGGCCCAGGCCGCCGACGGTGGCGCCGAAGAAGAACGAGAAGGTCAGGATCGAACGCACGATCTCCTCGTCCAGGCGGTGGCCGTTGTAGCTCTGGCGCAGCACCGCGCGCGGGTGGATGAGCTGGTACAGGCTGGCCTTGAGCAGGATGTAGGCGACCTGGAAGCGGAAGATCTTCAAACCGCCGGCGGTGGAGCCGGAGCAGCCGCCGATGAAGCCCAGGTAGAAGAACACCATGATCGAGAAGTGGCCCCACAGGCTGTAGTCGCCCAGGGCGAAGCCGGTGGTGGTGACCACCGAGGTGACGTTCACCGCGACGATGCGCAAGGCGTCCTGCCAGGACAGGTCGGAATTGAAGGCGTACCAGGTGCCCATCACCAGCCAGGTGAACACCAGCAGGCCGATGAAGCCGTGCACCTGGCTGTCCTTGAGCAGCGCCTTGCGATGGCCGCGCAGGGTGGCGACGTAGAGGGCGAAGGGCAGGCTGCCGAGGATCATGATCACCACCGCCACCCAATGCACCGCCGGCTGGTGCCACTTGGCCAGGGACTGGTCGGAGGTGGAGAAACCACCGGTGGAGATCGCCGACATGGCATGGTTGAGCGAATCGAACAGGCCCATGCCGGCCCACCACAGGCCCAGGGTGCCGAGGATGGTGATGCTGACGTACACCGCGACTATGTACTTGGCGACCATGTGCGAGCGCGGCATGACCTTGTCGCTGCGGTCCGAGGATTCGGTCTGGAACAGGCGCATGCCGCCGATGCGCAGCATCGGCAGGATCGCCACCGCCATGCCGATGAAGCCGATGCCGCCCAGCCAGTGCAGCATCGAGCGCCAGATGAGGATGCCCGGCGACATGTTGTCCAGCCCGGAAAGCACCGTGGAGCCGGTGGCGGTGATGCCCGACATGCTCTCGAAGAAGGCGTCGGTGACGCTCATGTGGCGGGCGATGATGAAGGGCAGGGCGGAGAAGAAGCAGACGATCACCCAGCTCGACACCGTGAGCATGTACATGTCCCGCGGGCGCAGGTGGGCCTGCTCGGGGCGGCCCGGCAGGACCAGGCCGAGGCCGGCGCTGAAGGTGATCAGGCTCGACCAGATGTAGGGCGAGAGTTCCTGCGGGCGGTGGTAGTAGAGCAGGGTGGCCATGGGCACCAGCATGGCCACCGCCAGGGTGATCAGGAACAGGCCGATGATGTATCCGAGGGTGCGTAGTGTCGGCAGCGCCATGAAGCGGACTCGATGGACATGAACCCTCCATTGTACCTGCCCTCGGCGCGATGCGCAGCGCGCCGGAGGGCTCTTCACAACGGCTGCGCAATCGCTAGAATTCTGCGCTGCCCGCCGGCGCTCGCCGGTTTCTTCTGGTGCATTCGCACATCATGTCCATCGACAATCCGTGTTTGAACTGTGGCGCCTGCTGCGCGCATTTCCGTGTGTCCTTCTACTGGGGCGAGTGCCGTTCCGCCGGCGGCAACGTACCCGACGACCTGGTGGTGCAGGTCGGCCCGTACCATGCCGCCATGCGCGGCACCGAGGCCAAGCCGGTGCGCTGCGTGGGGTTGCTGGGCGAGGTCGGCTGTGGCGTGCGCTGCACGGTCTACGAGCAGCGCTCCAGCACCTGCCGGGAATTCGAGGCCTCCTGGGTCGACGGCCAGCACAACCCCAACTGCGACGCGGCCCGCGCCGCCTACGGCCTGCCGCCGCTGACGCCGCCGTTGCAGCCGATCATCACGCCGTCGCCGGAGCGGGTGGCTTGACTGTGGGCGCATGACTTTGGGCCCCCTGTAGGAGCGAGCTTGCTCGCGAACAGCTCTACCGGCGAACGCTGGTGTTCATCCTGAGAGCGCCCTCTCCCTAACCCTCTCCCTGAAGGGAGAGGGGACCGTTCGGTGCGTTTTGACAGTCCTGAGTCAGCCGGCAATTCCGAAGGCCTCCGGCTGAAACCATTCCTTCTCTCGGCACGGACAAGCCCCCTCTCCCTTCAGGGAGAGGGTTGGGGAGAGGGAAGGGCGTCAATCCGAAACACGGGAGTCGCCGGCAAGCCCCCTTCGCGAGCAAGCTCGCTCCTACACGGATACGAAGCACCCTGGCTGCAGGTGAGCAGGCAGATGAGAAGCCTTTGCGATTACAATGGCCGTCCTTGTGTGTACAGGAGGTAGCCCATGGAGGCCTACGAAGCGCTGGTCAACCGTGTATCCCATGCCCGCCTGGGCGAGCCGGCGCCCACTGCCGGGCAGCTCGAGCGGCTGTTCCGCGTCGCACTGCGCGCGCCGGACCATGGGCAGTTGCGCCCGTGGCGCTTCCTCACGGTGGAAGGCGAGGCGCGGCAGCAACTGGGTGAGTTGTTCGCCCGTGCGCTGAATGCCGAACAACCCGACGCCAGCCCCGAGGCGCTGGCCAAGGCCCGCGCCATGCCGTTGCGCGCGCCGACCCTGGTGGTGGCCATCGCGCGCCTGCAGGAGCACCCCAAGGTGCCGGAGATCGAGCAGATGCTGGCCGCTGGCTGTGCCGCCTACGGCATCGTCCAGGCGGCTTTCGTCGAGGGGCTGGGGGCCATGTGGCGCACCGGCGCCATGGCTTTCGATCCAGTCGTGCACCAGGGCCTGGGCCTGGCGGCCAACGAGCGCATCGTCGGCTTCATCTACCTGGGCACGCCCATGGGTGAGCTGCGCCAGCCGGCGCCGCTGGACCCGGCGGCCTTCGTCAGCGCCTGGCGGGGCTGAGCGGCAGGCTCAGGCGGACTTTCCAGCGCGCCCCGCCGGCCCGCCAGAGCAGCCGGCCGCCCTGCCAGGCGGCCAGGCGCTGGGCGGCGCGCAGCGCCCGGGGCAGCCAGCGCCGGGCCTGTTCGTCGGTGCCGCCGAGGTCCAGGCGCAGCAGGCCGCGCTCCAGGCGCGGTTCCAGCACGATGGCGGCGTCCTGCTGCCATTCCACCGCGGTATCCAGCAATTCATCCAGGGCTTCGTGCAGCGCCTGCGGCCAGCTGTGCAGCGGCCAGGTGCCGCCGCGCGGCAGGCTCAGGCGCAGTTCCGGCCAGCGGCGCCGCCAGCGCTGCGCCAGCAGCCCCAGTTCCACCGCCAGCACCAGGCTCTGCGGCTCGTCCCGCGGGCGCTCCCGCGGCAGGCCGGTGGCCGCCAACGGCAGGGCCGGAGTGGGGGGCGGCAGGTATTCGGCGGCTAGGTTCATGAACGGGCTCCGAGGTCAGGCGGCGTGGCGCGCCAGCGGTATTTCCAGGGTGGCGACGAAACCGCCGTCGGGGTGATTGGCCAGGCGCAGGCGGCCGGCGTGGCGCTCCACCGCGCGGCGGGCGATGGCCAGGCCCAGGCCGTGGCCGGGGCTGTCCTGGTTGGGCGCGCGGAAGAAGGGCTCGCCCAGCTGCGCCAGGTGTTCGGCATCGGCTCCCGGGCCATGGTCGCGAACGCGCACGCGCAGCACGGCGCCGTCGCTGTCGGCTTCGACTTCCAGCGGCTTGTCCGTCGGGTTGAAGCGCAGGGCGTTGCGCAGCAGGTTGTCCAGCGCCCGTTCGAGCATGTCGGGCCAGCCATCCAGGGCCAGGTCGGCGGGAACCCGCAGCTGGATGTGCTGTTCCGGGGAAAGCAGCTGGGCGTCCTCGCGCAGGCGTTCGAGCAGCGGCAGCAGTTCGACGCGGCTGGTCGGCCCGGGCTCGGCGTCCAGGCGGGCGAGGGCGAGGATTTCGGCGATCAGCGCTTCCAGGCGGTCGCACTCCTGCTCCAGGCGCGGCCACATGCTGGCGCGCTGTTCGGGGCTGGCGCGCTCGGCCAGGGCCAGGGCGATGCGCAGGCGCGCCAGCGGCGAGCGCAGTTCGTGGGAAACGTCGCGCAGCAGCTGGCGCTGGCTGCTGATCAGCCGTTGCAGGCGCGCGCCCATGCGGTTGAAGTCGCGGGCCAGCACGCCCAGCTCGTCGCCGCGGCGGGCCAGGCGCGCCAGGCTGTCCTGCTGGTAGGCGGTCTGCCCGAGGTCGTGCACGGCGCGGCGCAGGCGGTTGAGCGGGCGGGTGATGGAAAGTGTCACCAGCAGGCTGAAGATGGTCAGCACCACCAGGGCGATGCCCAGCGCGCTGAGCGGCCACAGCAGGCTGCCGCGGTGCCAGGCTTCCAGCGCGCCGTGGGGAATCCGGTAGATGAACAGGTAGGTGTGGTCGCTTTCCGCGCTGGTGTATTCCTGGCTGAGCTGGCGCCAGGGGAAGCGCGGCAGGTTCCGGCGGTCGAAACCTTCGTCGTTGTTGCGCCGTGGCGGGCGCGGCAGGTAGGTGCCGTCGACCAGGCGCTGGCCGCTTTCGTCGAGCACCTGCACCGACAGGTCGTAGTCGCGGCGGCGTTGCTCCAGCAACTGCTGGGCGGCGGCGGGGCCCTGGTTCTCGTAGAGCCGCGTCCATTGCTGGGCGAGGTCGTGCATGCCGGGGTAGCGGGCGATGATCCAGGTGTCCTGGTTCAGCGCGCGACCGAGCAGGATGGACAGGCCGGCAACCAGCAGCAGGGCGAGCCAGAAGGCGGCGAGGATTCGCCAGAAGAGCGAGCGCATGGTCTTTCGGTTCAGTCGCATGTCCGTTTCGGTTCAGGGGCGCGGGCACGCCGAGGCGCCGGGGGTGAGCCCGGCGCCCGGGTGGCTGGCGCTATCAGTTGGTCTTGCCATCCTTCTGCGCTTTCCATTGCTGGAACTCGGCCCATTCGGCCTTGCGCTGCTCGCGCTCTTTCTTCAGCTCGTCGAACTTCTTCTGCTGTTCGGGCGTCAGGAGCGCGCGGATGTCCTTCTGCGTCTTGTCGTGGCTGGCCTTGAGTTCGTCCTGCATGGCCTTCTGGTCGGCGGCCGAGAGCTTGCTCAGGTATTTGTCGGTGATGTCGTGGCGGCTCTTCATCGAGTCGCCCATCAGCTTGCCGACCTGCTGGCGCTGCTCGGGGCTCAGGTTCAGGGCCTTGAAGGGGCCGTTCCAGCCACCGCGCGGGCCGTGACCGTCCTTCATGTGGCCGCCCATCATGTGGGCGGGCGGCGGCGGGGTATCGGTCGGGACCGGCGTGGCAGCCATGGCCAGGGTCGGCAGGGCGGCGGCGAACATCAGGGCGGTGAGGGTCTTGCGCATGAATCTTCTCCTTTCGTGGACCGGTTTCTGAACCGGATGTGCCCAGTCTAGGGATGGCAAGGTCAAGGGCGGTCAGGGCCGGGTAAAGCTTCGGTAAAGATTGCGTCTACCGCTCTGGGACGGGGTTCCCGGCCGTCCGCTCAGGGCGCGTAGAAGTAGCCGCGCCCGCGCAGGGCGAGGATGCGCGGACGCCCGTCCGGGTGCGCGCCGAGCTTCTTGCGCAGGTTGCTGACGTGCATGTCCAGGCTGCGGTCGTAGAGCGTCAGCTTGCGGCCCAGGGCTATCTGCGCCAGGGCCTGCTTGTCCAGCGGCTCGCCGGGCTGGCGCAGCAGCGCCTCGAGGATGCGGCTCTCGGACAGCGTCAGGCTGACCTCCTGGCCGGCGACGCTGGCCACGCCGCGGGTCAGGTTCAGGCTCAGGTCGCCGAGGTCGACCTGGGCGCTGGGCTGCGCCGGGTGGCTGCGGCGCAGCACGGCGCGCAGGCGCGCGGTCAGCTCGCGCGGATCGCAGGGCTTGGCCAGGTAGTCGTCGGCGCCCAGTTCCAGGCCGAGGATGCGGTCCAGCGGCTCGCCGCGGGCGGAGAGCATCAGCACCGGCAGGTCGGGGTGCTCGCTGCGCAGCTGCTTGAGCAGCTCCAGGCCGCTGCCGTCGGGCAGCATCACGTCCAGCACCACGGCGTCCGGCGTGCGGCTGGCCAGGGCGCTACGGGCCGCGCCGCCATCGTGGCTGGCGCGCACGCTGAAGCCTTCCTGGGTCAGCCAGGTGCACAGCAGTTCGCACAGTTCACGGTCGTCGTCGATCAGCAGCAGCTCACTCATTGCTCGGGCTTCTTTCAGTTGATCCATTCACGGCGCCGGCGGCGTCGGCCGCGGCTCAGGGCGCCGAGAACGAAGGCGACCAGGGCGACGGCGCCGCCGGTCGCGAACCAGGTCTGCTCGTCGCTGAGCAGGCGCGGCGGTTGTTGGGCCTGCAGCTCGCGCAGTTGCAGCTTCAGGCGCTGGTTTTCCTGGCGCAGGCGGCCCACCACGGCGCTTTCCGCCCCTTGCAGCTGGGCGGCGAGGTCGGCGCGCTGCTTCTCGCTCTCGTCCAGGCGCTGTTGCAGTTGGGCGAGGTCGTCGCTGGCCGGGGCCGGCGTGGCGGAGGGGGCTGGCCCGGCGCCGGGGTCGGTGGCGGGCTCCTCGCCGTGGGCGGCGAGCGGCAGGCTCAGGCAGAACAGCAGGGGCAGCAGATGACGTCGGGACATCGGAACTCCTTGTACGCTGATGAGCCGCCGGGCACCGCGCTCCGGGCGCTGTCCGGTCGCGGGGCCGGGCCTGTGTGTCCGGCCATGCGGCGTTGTCCGTACGCCGCCGCTCGCCGGTTTACGGCAGGACTTTCTTGAACGGCTTGACCACGACTTCGGCATAGACGCCGGCGGCGCGGTACGGGTCGGCATCGGCCCAGGCCTGGGCGGCGGCCAGCGACTCGAACTCGGCGACGATCAGGCTGCCGGTGAAGCCGGCCGCGCCCGGGTCGGGGCTGTCGATGGCCGGGTGCGGCCCGGCCAGGACCAGGCGGCCTTCGTCCTTGAGCTGCTCGAGGCGGGCCAGGTGCGCCGGCCGCGCGGCCAGGCGGCGTTCTTGGGAAGCGGTGATGTCGCGGGCGATGATTGCGTAGAGCATGTCAGTCCTTGGGCTTTTCGCCGGTTGGGGCGTCGTGCATGTGGCGGGCCAGGAACACGCCCTGGCCGATCAGGAAGAGCAGGGTCATGCCCAGGCTGCCGAACACCTTGAAGTCCACCCAGAAACGCTCGAAGGTGAAGGCGACGAACAGCTGGACGCAGCCGCAGAACACGAAGAACAGCACCCAGGCCAGGTTCAGGCGCTGCCAGATCGGTTCCGGCAAATGCACGGCATGGCCCATGATGCGCTGGATCAGCGGCCGGCGGTCGCCCACCAGGGTGCTGCCGAGGAAGCCCAGGGCGAACAGCCAGTTGACCACCGGGGCCTTCCACTTGAGGAAGGTCTCGCTGTGGAAGGCCAGGGTCATGCCGCCGAACACCAGGCAGGCGGCCAGGGTCAGCCACTGGCCCTTGTCCAGCTTGCGCTGCTTGATCAGCAGCGCGCCGTAGACCACCACCGAGGAGGCGATCAGCACCGCGGTGGCGCTGTAGATGCCGCCCAGGCTGAAGGAGTGTCCGGCGAGTTCGACCGTGCGCGGGTCCAGCTTGTAGACGATGAAGAACAGGATGAGGGGGATGAAATCGATGAATTGCTTCATTACGGCAGCCAGAGCCCAGTTGTGGCGGCATAATACCAACCTGCGGAAGAACTGAAATAGTCACCCGTCTCGTGCCGTTGCGCTCGCACGCCGTGAATCGCCGCCGCGCAGCGTCTATACAGAAGTAAAACCCGTCCCGGTATGCCCATGCGTGTCGACCTGCATTGCCATAGCACCGCCTCCGACGGCCAGCTGCCGCCCGCCGCCGTGGTGGCCCGCGCGCACCAGCGCGGCGTGCGCCTGCTCGCCCTGAGCGACCACGATACCCTGGAGGGCCTGCCCGAGGCGCGCGCCGCCGCCGAGGAACTGGGGGTGACCCTGGTCAACGGCGTGGAGCTGTCCTGCACCTGGGGCGGGGCGACCATCCACGTCCTGGGTTACGCCTTCGACAGTGCCGCCGAGCCGCTGGTTCGCGCCCTGGACGAGCTGCACCGCGGGCGCTGGGCGCGCGCCGAGGAGATCGGCCGGCGCCTGGAAGCCAAGGGCATGCCCGGCGCCTTCGAGGGCGCGCGGGCCGTCCAGCGCGAGCTGGGCGACAGCGAAAATGCCCCGGCGCGGCCGCACTTCGCCGAGTTCCTGGTGCGCGCCGGCCATGTCGCCGAGCGCGCCGAAGCCTTCCGCAAGTGGCTGGGCGCCGGCAAGCTGGGCGACGTCAAGCAGCACTGGCCGAGCCTCGCCGAGGCGGTCGGCACCCTGCGCGCGGCGGGGGCCTGGGTCAGCCTGGCGCATCCCTACCAGTACGATTTCACCCGCACCAAGCGGCGCAAGCTGATCGCCGACTTCATCGACGCCGGCGGCCACGCCATCGAAGTGGTCAACGGCCTGCAGCCGGCCGAGCAGGTCGGCGTGCTGAGCATCCTGGCCCGCGAATTCGGCCTGCTGGTCAGCGCCGGCAGCGATTTCCACGGCCCCAGCGACTGGTCGGAGCTGGGGCTGTACCGGCCCGTGCCGGACGACCTTCCGCCCTTGTGGACGCGCTTCGCTGGCGCGGCCCGGGCCCTTGAGGAGACTTCATGAGCCAGTTCTTCCAGGTCCATCCTGAAAACCCCCAGCCACGCCTGATCAAGCAGGCGGTGGAGATCGTCCGCCAGGGCGGGGTGATCGCCTATCCCACCGATTCCTCCTACGCCCTGGGCTGCCGCCTGGGCGAGAAGGGCGCGGTGGAGCGCATCCGCCGGCTGCGCAAGCTCGACGACAAGCACAACTTCACCCTGGTGTGCCGCGACCTGTCCGAGCTGGGCCTGTACGCCAAGGTCGACACCCGCCTGTTCCGCCTGCTCAAGGCCCACACGCCGGGGCCCTACACCTTCATCCTCGACGCCACCCGCGAGGTGCCGCGCATGCTGCTGCACCCCAAGCGCCGCACCATCGGCCTGCGCGTGCCGGCCTGCCCGATCGCCCAGGCGCTGCTGCAGGAGCTGGGCGAGCCGCTGATGAGCGTGAGCCTGATCATGCCCGGCGAGACCGAGCCGATGAGCGACCCCTATGAGATGCGCGGCGCGCTGGAGCACCAGGTGGACCTGGTGCTGGACGGCGGCCACGGCGGCGTCGAGGCTTCCACGGTGATCAACCTCACCGGCGAGGAGCCGGAGGTGATCCGCGTCGGCTGCGGCGACCCGGCCCCCTTCGAGGCCTACGCCTGAAGCGCTCTTCCATACTGCCGCCCTTGCCGAGGTCCCGCGCTTGAGCAATGTCGAATCCCAGCGCCGTGTGCTGTCCGGCATGCGCCCTACCGGGCGCCTGCACCTGGGCCACCTGCACGGCGTGCTGCGGAACTGGGTGCGCCTGCAGCACGAGTACGAATGCTTCTTCTCCATCGTCGACTGGCATGCCCTGACCACCGAATACGACGACGTCGGGCCGATCCGCCAGCACGTCCGCGACATGGCCGTGGACTGGCTGGCGGTGGGCGTCAGCCCCAGCGCCTCGACCCTCTTCATCCAGTCCCAGGTGCCCGAGCACGCCGAGCTGCACCTGCTGCTGTCGATGATCTGCCCGCTGCCCTGGCTGGAGCGGGTGCCAACCTACAAGGAGCTGCAGGAAAAGCTCGGCCACAAGGACCTGTCGACCTACGGCTTCCTCGGCTACCCGCTGCTGCAGGCGGCGGACATCCTGGTCTACCGCGCCGGCCTGGTGCCGGTGGGCTCGGACCAGTTGGCCCACGTCGAGTTCGCCCGCGAGGTGGCGCGGCGCTTCAACCACCTCTACGGCGGCGAGGTGGACTTCGAGGACAAGGCCCAGGCCGCCGTCGCGCGCCTGGGCAAGAAGACCTCGAAGCTCTACGGCAGCCTGCGCAAGGCCTGGCAGGAGCAGGGCGACGAGGATGCCCTGGAAACCGCGCGGGCACTGCTCAAGGAGCAGCAGAACCTGACCCTCGGCGACCGCGAGCGGCTGTTCGGCTACCTTGAAGGCAGCAGCCGCGTGCTGCTGCCCGAACCGCAGACGCTGGTCGGCAGCGCCTCGCGCATGCCCGGGCTGGACGGGCAGAAGATGTCCAAGTCCCACGACAACACCATCGGCCTGCGCGAAAGCCCGGCGGAGGTGGAGGAGAAGATCGCGCGCATGCCCACCGACCCTGCGCGGGTGCGGCGTAACGATCCGGGCGACCCGCAGCGCTGCCCGGTGTGGCAGTGGCACCTGATCTACTCCGACGACGCCTGTCGCCAGTGGGTGCAGGAGGGCTGCGGCAGCGCCGGCATCGGCTGCCTGGACTGCAAACGGCCGCTGATCGAGTCGATCAACCAGGAACTGGCGCCGATCCGCGAGCGCGGCCTGGACTACGAGGACAACCCCGAACTGGTGCGCAGCATCCTCGCCGAGGGCGCCGAACACGCCCGCGAAGCGGCGCGGGAAACCCTGGTGGAAGTGCGCCAGGCCATGGGGCTGGTGTACCGCTAGGCCGCCCGGCATTGCGGACAAAATCCTGCGTTGCAGGCGAGCATGGCTCGCTCCTACAGGGGAATGGCCTGGGTGGGGCCGCGTAGGAGCGGATCTCATCCGCGATTCGCGCCGGGACGTCCGGCTATCGCGGACAAGGTCCGCTCCTACGGGGAAACGGCATCTCAGGGAAAATTGTAGGAGCGGGCCCTGCCCGCGAAATCGCGCGCAGGGCGCGCTCCTACAGGGGATGGCGTGGGTGGGCGCCATTCCGTCCAATTCCCTCACCATCGCCGCTGAAAAGCAGGGATAATGCCGTCCTGAGCCCGCCCCGCCCGACGAGAGGCCGATGAGCGACCTGAACGAGCCGCAAACCCCGCCCAGCCCCGCCGAATATCGCGAACCGGTGCAGCTGGCGCTCGTCTATGGCGAAGCGGTCACCGAGCTGCCCCAGGATCTGTACATCCCGCCGGATGCCCTGGAAGTCTTCCTCGAAGCCTTCGAGGGGCCGCTCGACCTGCTGCTGTACCTGATCCGCAAGCAGAACATCGACGTCCTCGACATCCCGGTGGCGGAAATCACCCGCCAGTACATGACCTACGTCGAGCTGATGAAGTCGGTGCGCCTGGAGCTGGCCGCCGAATACCTGGTGATGGCCGCCATGCTCGCCGAGATCAAGTCGCGCATGCTGCTGCCGCGCTCGGCCGAGGCCGAGGAGGACGAGGAAGACCCGCGCGCCGAGCTGATCCGCCGCCTGCAGGAATACGAGCGCTTCAAGCAGGCCGCCGAAGACCTCGACGGCCTGCCGCGCCAGGGCCGCGACTACGTGGTGCCGACCGTGGCGGCGCCGGAGGCCAAGGCGCGCAAGCTGCTGCCGCAGGTGGACATGCAGGAGCTGATGCTGTGCATGGCCGAGGTGCTGCGCCGCGCCGACCTGTTCGAGAGCCACCAGGTGACCCGCGAGATGCTCTCCACCCGCGAGCGCATGAGCGAAATCCTCGAACGCCTGAAGGACGCCGGCTTCGTGCCCTTCATCGAGCTGTTCCGCATCGAGGAAGGCCGCCTGGGCGTGGTGGTGACCTTCATGGCGGTGCTGGAGCTGGTCAAGGAACAGTTGGTGGAGCTGGTGCAGAACCAGGCCTTCGCGCCCATCCACGTGCGCGCCCGCATCGAGGTGGAGGAGGGCGCGGCACCGGTCGAGGCCCTGGAGGAGGGCGACGAAGGTGTGTTCGAGGAGACCGAGGCACCGGCGCCGGAGCCGACCTTCGAGGACGGCGGCTTCGACGAGACGGCGGACCCGGCCGAGCTGGACGACGAGCCGCTCTGAGCCCCCGGCGTTGCCCTGGCGCCGCGCATTGAGTAGTTTTCCCGCCAGACCGGCGATTCCCGCAACCCGAACCGAGCGACCCGATGAACCTCTCCGACCCCCACGAACTGGCGACCCTGCTCGAAGGCATCCTGCTGGCTTCCGGCCGGCCGCTGTCGCTGGAGCGCCTCGGCGAGTTGTTCGAGGAGGCCGAGCGCCCGGAGCCGCAGCAGTTCCGCGATGCCCTGGCGATCCTGTCGCTGTCCTGCGCCGGCCGCGCCTTCGAACTCAAGGAAGTGGCCAGCGGCTACCGCCTGCAGATCCGCGAGCCGCTCTCGCCCTGGGTCGGCCGGCTCTGGGAGGAGCGCCCGCAGCGCTACTCCCGCGCGCTGCTGGAGACCCTGGCGCTGATCGCCTACCGCCAGCCCATCACCCGCGGCGAGATCGAGGAAATCCGCGGCGTGGCGGTGAACACCCAGATCATCAAGACGCTGATGGAGCGCGAGTGGATCCGCATCGTCGGCTACCGCGAGGTGCCGGGGCGCCCGGCGATGCTCGCCACCACCCGCGCCTTCCTCGACTACTTCAACCTCAAGAGCCTGGAAGAACTGCCGCCGCTGGCCGAGCTGCGCGAGATGGAAGCCGAGCCGGAAGACGTGCAACTGGTGCCGGTCCACCTGCCCAGCCCGATCCTCGACGAAGACTACGTGCCGGCGTCCATCCAGGCGCTGGCCGACCAGGCGCTGCGCGAAGCCGGCGAGGAGCCGGAAGCCGCGCCGCCGGAGGAGAAGCCCGAGGAGACCAGCTTCCGCAGCCTGCTGGCCGAGCTGGACGAAATGGAGCAGGGCCTGAAGACCGATTTCGACGACCTGATCGAACCGCCGCCGGTCGCCGAAGACGAGGCTACGGACGACCCCGCAGCGGCCGAAGAAGCCTTGCCGACAGCGCCCGACGATGCCGTCGAGGCAGCCCCGGAACCCGTCGCAGAGCCCGCCGCGCCAGTGCCCGAGGCCGACGAATACGACGAGGAGCGCGCCCTGGCCGAGGCCATGCGCGAGGAACTCGAGGCCATGGCCAGGGAGCGCGACCACTGATTCGCGCGTCCGAAAGTAGGGGCTCCGCCCCTGAAAGCTTTCAACCGTTGACTTCCGCCGCGCGCGGGACGACCTTATGTGCCGCGCCGCACGGGCGCCGGCGGCAGCACCTGGGGGAGCCGCCGGAGCAGCGCCGGGCATGGCCGTCATCGAACCTTCCAACATTCAACAGTCGGCCGCCGCCCTGGCGCGGGCCACTGAGTGCGCATACATAATGAAGAGAACACACCTCTGCCTCGGCCTCCTGCTGGGGTTGAACAGCGTTTCCCTGCTCGCTGCCGAGGGGCCGGCGGTTCCGCTGCCGGGGCAGTCCAAGGACGCCTTCATCAGCCAGCTGATGCAGCAGATGACGCAGGACGAGAAGATCGGCCAGCTGCGCCTGGTGAGCGTCGGCCCCGACCATCCCAAGCCGGTGCTGCTGGAAGAGATCAAGGCCGGCACCACCGGCGCCATCTTCAACACCGTGGTCCGCCCGGGCATCCGCGACCTGCAGGACGCGGCCATGCGCAGCCGCCTGAAGATCCCGCTGTTCTTCGCCTACGACGTGGTCCACGGCCATCGCACCGTGTTCCCCATCGGCCTGGGCCTGGCCGCCAGCTGGGACATGGACGCGGTCGCCACCAGCGCGCGCATCGCCGCCCTGGAGGCCAGCGCCGACGGCCTCAACCTGACCTACTCGCCCACCGTCGACATCGCCCGTGACCCGCGCTGGGGGCGCGTGTCCGAAGGCTTCGGCGAGGACACCTACCTGGTCAGCCGCATCGCCGAAACCGTGGTCAAGGCCTACCAGGGCAAGGGCCTGGACCAGCCGGGCACCATCATGGCCGGGGTCAAGCACTTCGCCCTGTACGGCGCCGGCGAGGGCGGGCGCGACTACAACACCGTGGACATGAGCCTGCCGCGCATGTTCCAGGACTACCTGCCGCCGTACCGCGCGGCCATCGACGCCGGCGCCGGCGCGGTGATGGTCTCGCTGAACAGCGTCAACGGCGTGCCGGCCACCGCCAACAAGTGGCTGCTGCAGGACGTGCTGCGCAAGCAGTGGGGCTACAAGGGCGTGCTGCTCAGCGACCACGGCGCGGTCATGGAGCTGATCAAGCACGGCGTCGCCGGCGAACCGCGCGAGGCCGCGCGCCTGGCGATGACCGCGGGCGTCGAGATGAACATGAACGACGACCTCTACGGCAAGGAGCTGCCCGAGCTGCTCAAGGCCGGCGCCATCAGCCAGGCCGACATCGACCGCGCCTGCCGCGATGTGCTGGCGGCCAAGTGGGACATGGGCCTGTTCAAGGACCCGTACCGCTACCTGCAGGGCGCCGACCCGCTCGACACCGACGCCGAGAGCCGCCTGCACCGCGCCGAGGCCCGCGACGTGGCGCGCCGCGGCATGGTGCTGCTGAAGAACGAAGGTGACGTGCTGCCGCTCAAGCGCGGCGGCACCATCGCCCTGGTCGGCCCGCTGGCCGACAGCAAGCGCGACGTCATGGGCAGCTGGTCCGCCGCCGGCAAGGCCTTCCAGGCGGTGACCCTGCTCGAAGGCATGGGCCACGCCACCCGCGGCAAGGCCGCGCTGCTCTACGCCAAGGGCGCCAACGTCACCAACGACGAAGAGATCATCAAGTACCTCAACGAATACAACGAGGACGTGAAGATCGACCCGCGCAGCCCGCAGGCAATGATCGACGAGGCGGTGGCCAAGGCCAGGCAGGCCGACGTCATCGTGGCGGCGATCGGCGAGGCCCAGGGCATGGCCCACGAGGCGTCGAGCAAGACCAACCTGCACATCGCCCAGAGCCAGTACGACCTGCTCAAGGCGCTGAAGGCCACTGGCAAGCCGCTGGTGCTGGTGCTGATGAACGGCCGCCCGCTGGACCTGCGCTGGGAAACCGCGAACGCCGACGCCGTGCTGGAAACCTGGTTCAGCGGCACCGAGGGCGGCAACGCCATCGCCGACGTGCTGTTCGGTGACTACAACCCCTCGGGCAAGCTGCCGATGACCTTCCCGCGCTCGGTGGGGCAGATCCCGATCTACTACAACCACCTCAACACCGGCCGCCCGTTCGACCACGAGCACCCGAACAAGTACACCTCGCGCTACTTCGACTCGCAGAACGGCCCGCTGTACCCCTTCGGCTACGGCCTGAGCTACACCCGCTTCAGCGTTTCCGACGTGCAGCTGTCCAGCCCGCGGATGCACAAGGGCGACACCCTCAAGGCGCGGGTGACGGTGAAGAACATCGGCAAGCGCGCCGGCGAGACCGTGGTGCAGCTGTACCTGCGCGACGAGGTGGCTTCCATCAGCCGCCCGGTGAAGGAGCTCAAGGGCTTCCGCAAGGTCATGCTGCAGCCGGGCGAGTCGAAGGTGGTGGAATTCCCGATCCGCGAGGAAGACCTGCGCTTCTACGACAGCAACCTGCGCTACGCCTCGGAACCGGGCGAGTTCAAGGTGATGATCGGCCTGGACTCGGATGACGTGAAGGAAAGCCAGTTCACCCTGCTCTGAGCCGGCTTGCCGAACCACGGCATCGCCCCGATTGGCCCGGCCAATCGGGGCGATGTCTTTTCTGCGTTGGACCTTTCGTCGCCTGTGCCTTCAAGTAGGCCCGGCATATCCCCATGGTGGAGGTGTGCGCGACCCATCGGGAGGCCCCGTGAAAGATCCCTGCATCAAGGTCTGCGAATTCGACGACGGCATCTGCCGCGGCTGCGGCCGCAGCCGCGCCGAGGTCAAGGCCTGGAAGAAACTCGACAAGCCCGAACGCCTGGCGGTGCTGGCCGAGGCCGACATGCGCCTGCTGGTGCTGCAGGCGCAGGGGCGGCGCAAATACCGCTAGGCCAGCGGTTATCTGCCCTACGGGGATGCTCGGGCGTAGGAGCGGACCTTGTCCGCGATAGCCGGGTATATCGGCGCGGTTCGCGGATAAGATCCGCTTACGAAGAGCCTCGCGGTGTAGCCGGCAAGACAGTTGCTCCTACGTCATGCCCACCTCCGGACCCATTTGTAGGAGCGCGCCCTGCGCGCGAATCTCGGGCAGGGCCCGCTCCTACAGGGGCCCCGTCGTTGGCCGTCGCAACGGTGTTCCGGGCCAACGGCGGATAACCGCGTTCACCGCCGCGCCTCAGGCCGGCGCCCGCCACAGCGCCAGGGCGTTGTCCAGCATGCGGTTGGAGAAGCCCCATTCGTTGTCGTACCAGGCCATGACCTTCAGCAGCCGGCCGCTGACCTTGGTGTGGTTGGCGTCGAAGATGGCCGAGCGCGAGTCGTGGTTGAAGTCCACCGAGACCAGCGGCTGGCTGTTGTAGCCGAGGATGGGCGAACCCTGGCTGGCTATCCTGAACAACTGGTTGACCTCCTCGACCGTGGTGTCGCGGCCGACCTGCACGGTCAGGTCCACCAGCGAGACGTTGATCACCGGCACCCGCACCGCCAGGCCGGTGAGCTTGCCGGCCAGCTCCGGCAGCACCAGGCCCACCGCCTCGGCGGCGCCGGTGCGCGTAGGGATCATCGACTGGGTGGCCGAGCGCGCGCGGTAGACGTCGCCGTGGTACACGTCGGACAGGCTCTGGTCGTTGGTGTAGGCGTGTATGGTGGTCATCAGGCCCTGTTCGATGCCCAGCTCGCGGTGCAGCACCTGGGCCACCGGGGCCAGGCAGTTGGTGGTGCAGGAGGCATTGGAGATGATCTGGTGCGAGGCGCGCAGCAGCTCGTGGTTGACGCCATGGACGATGGTGGCGTCGACGCCGGCCCCCGGCGCCGAGACGATCACCTTGCGCGCGCCGGCGGCCAGGTGCGCGGCGGCCTTGTCGCGCTGGGTGAAATGTCCGCTGCACTCCAGGACGATATCGACGTCCAAACCTTTCCAGGGCAGCTGCGCCGGGTCGCGCAGGGCCGTGACGGCGATGCGGTCGCCGTTCACCGTCAGGCTCTCGTCATCGTGCTCGACCTGCCCGGGGAAGCGCCCGTGGACGCTGTCGTACTGCAGCAGGTGGGCGTTGATGGCGGCGTCGCCGAGGTCGTTGATGGCCACCACTTCGAGCTGTTGGCGGTAGTCGGCGGTATAAAGGGCGCGGAGGACGTTGCGGCCGATGCGGCCGAACCCGTTGATCGCCAGGCGAATGGTCATGGAGGTCGTCTCTTTTGTGTTTTTGTGGTAAAAACCATTAAATTTTTTCGTCAAACAAAAGTAAATATCCTTTAACCGATGATTATGTTGTAAAAACAACAATCGTTAGTCTGCAGGAGAATGCTGCCATGCACCCGCGCGTGCTCGAAGTCACCCGTCGCATCCAGGAACGCAGCGCCGCTACCCGCCAGCGCTACCTCGCCATGGTCAAGGCCGCCGCCACCAAGGGCCCGCACCGTGGCACGCTGCCCTGCGGCAACCTGGCCCACGGCGTGGCCGCCTGCGGCGAGCACGACAAGCAGGCGCTGCGCCTGATGAACCAGGCCAACGTCGGTATCGTCTCTGCCTATAACGATATGCTCTCGGCGCACCAGCCGCTGGAGCGCTTCCCGGCGCTGATCAAGGACGCCCTGCGCGAGATCGGCTCGGTGGGCCAGTTCGCCGGCGGCGTGCCGGCCATGTGCGACGGCGTGACCCAGGGCGAGCCGGGCATGGAGCTGTCCCTGGCCAGCCGCGACGTGATCGCCATGGGCACCGCCATCGCGCTGTCCCACAACATGTTCGACGCCGCGCTGTGCCTGGGCGTGTGCGACAAGATCGTCCCCGGCCTGCTGATCGGCGCGCTGCGCTTCGGCCACCTGCCGGTGGTGTTCGTCCCCGCCGGGCCCATGCCCACCGGCATTTCCAACAAGGAGAAGGCCGCGGTGCGCCAGCTCTACGCCGAGGGCAAGGCCAGCCGCGAGCAGTTGCTGGCCTCGGAGATGGCCTCCTACCACGCGCCGGGCACCTGCACCTTCTATGGCACCGCCAACACCAACCAGCTGCTGGTGGAAGTGATGGGTCTGCACCTGCCGGGCGCCTCCTTCGTCAACCCGAATACCCCGCTGCGCGACGAGCTGACCCGCGAGGCCGCGCGCCAGGCCAGCCGCCTGACCCCGGAGAACGGCCAGTACGTGCCCATGGCCGAGGTCATCGACGAGCGCGCCATCGTCAATTCGGTGGTGGCCCTGCTGGCCACCGGCGGCTCCACCAACCACACCCTGCACCTGCTGGCCATCGCCCAGGCCGCCGGCATCCAGCTGAGCTGGCAGGACATGGCCGAACTCTCTGAGATAGTGCCGCTGCTGGCGCGCATCTATCCCAACGGCCAGGCCGACATCAACCACTTCCAGGCCGCCGGCGGCATGTCCTTCCTGATCCGCCAACTGCTCGACGGCGGGCTGCTCCACGAAGACGTGCAGACCGTGGTCGGCAAGGGCCTGCGCCGCTACCTGCAGGAGCCTTTCCTCGACGGCGGCAAGCTGGTCTGGCGCGAGGGCCCGGCCGACAGCCTGGACGAGGACATCCTGCGCCCGCTGTCGCGCCCGTTCTCCGCCGAGGGCGGCCTGCGCCTGATGGAAGGCAACCTCGGCCGCGGCGTGATGAAGGTTTCCGCCGTGGCCGCCGAACACCAGGTGGTCGAGGCGCCGGTGCGCATCTTCCACGACCAGGCCAGCCTGGCCACGGCCTTCAAGGCCGGCGAGTTGGAGCGCGACCTGGTCGCCGTGGTGCGCTTCCAGGGCCCGCGCTTCAACGGCATGCCCGAGCTGCACAAGCTGACGCCCTTCCTCGGCGTGCTGCAGGATCGCGGCTTCAAGGTGGCGCTGGTCACCGACGGGCGCATGTCCGGCGCCTCCGGCAAGGTGCCGGCGGCGATCCACGTGTCCCCGGAAGCCAGCGCCGGCGGCCCGCTGGCGCGCCTGCGCGACGGCGACGTGGTGCGCGTCGACGGCACCAGCGGCGAGCTGCGCGTGCTGGTCGACGCCGCCGAGTGGCAGGCCCGCCCGCTGGCGCCGTTGCCCGAGGACGACGGCAGCGGCATGGGCCGCGAGCTGTTCGCCTTCATGCGCCAGTCGTTCAGTTCCGCGGAGCAGGGCGCCTGCGCCTTCACCGCCGAGCTGGAACGCTTGCGGTAGGGGCTATGCTTGGCGGAGCATTCGCCTCCCGGAACCCGCTCAAACCTTTCAGTTGCCCGAGCTTGCGATGAATTCCAACAACAAATCCCAAGCACCGACCGGCATCGCGCTGGTCGGCGACATCGGCGGGACCAACGCCCGCTTCGCCCTCTGGCGCGAACAGCGCCTGGAGGCCATCGAGGTGCTGGCCTGCGCCGACTACCCGCGCCCGGAAGACGCCGTGCTGGAGTACCTGCAGCGCGTCGGCCAGCCGCTCGGCGCCATCCACAGCGTCTGCCTGGCCTGCGCCGGGCCCGTGGGCGATGCCGACTTCCGTTTCACCAACAACCACTGGGTCATCAAACGCGAGGCCTTCCGCGCCGAGCTGGGCCTGAGCCACCTGCTGCTGGTCAACGACTTCAGCACCATGGCCTGGGCCGCCTCGCGCCTGGGCGGCGAGGACCTGGTGCAGGTGCGCGACGGCCAGGCCCTGCCGGGCCGCGCCAAGCTGATCATCGGCCCCGGCACCGGCCTGGGCGTCGGCAGCCTGGTGCCGCTGCCCGGCGGCGGCTGGGACGTGCTGCCCTGCGAGGGCGGCCACGTCGACCTGCCGGTGACCGGCGAGCGCGACTTCGCCATCTGGCAGCAGCTGCGCGAGAAGTACGGCCACGTCTCGGCCGAGCGCGCGCTCTCCGGCAGCGGCCTGGAGAACATCTACCAGGCCAGCTGCAAGGTCGACGGCATCGAGCCGCTGGCGCTTTCCGCGGCGCAGATCGGCGAACGCGCCCTGGCCGGTGACGCCTACTGCGACGCGGTACTGGAGCACTTCTTCGTGTGGCTGGCGCGGGTCGCCGGCAACGCGGTGATGACGGTCGGCGCCCTGGGCGGCGTGTACATCACCGGCGGCATAGTCCCGCGCTTCCTCGAACGCTTCCAGCGCAGCGGCTTCGCCGAGGCCTTCTGCACCCGCGGCAAGACCAGCGGCCCCTACCTGAGCCAGGTGCCGGTATGGGTGATGACTGCCAGCCACCCGGGCCTGTTCGGCGCCGGCGTGGCCCTGGAGCAGGCGCTGCAGGCAAACGCCTGAACGACCAACGGCAACCACTGGAACAACAACAAGGGATGCCCCGTGAACGCACCCGCCAAATCCATCCTGCTGGTGGATGACGACCAGGAAATCCGCGAACTGCTGGAAACCTACCTGAGCCGCGCCGGCTTCCAGGTGCGCAGCGCCGCCGACGGCGCGGCCTTCCGCCAGGCGTTGCTGGCAGAGGAGGCCGCCCTGGCCATCCTCGACGTGATGCTGCCCGACGAGGACGGCTTCAGCCTGTGTCGCTGGATCCGCTCGCACCAGCGCCTGGCCTGCATGCCGGTGATCATGCTCACCGCCAGCTCCGACGAAACCGACCGGGTGATCGGCCTGGAGCTGGGCGCCGACGACTACCTGGGCAAGCCCTTCAGCCCGCGCGAGCTGCTGGCGCGGATCAAGGCCCTGCTGCGCCGCGCGCAGTTCACCCAGGTGCGCGGCGGCGAGGTGCTGGCCTTCGACGACTGGCGCCTGGACACGGTCAGCCACCGGCTGTTCCACGAGGACGGCGAGGAGTTCTTCCTCAGCGGCGCCGACTTCGCCCTGCTCAAGCTGTTCCTCGACCACCCGCAGCAGATCCTCGACCGCGACACCATCGCCAACGCCACCCGCGGCCGAGAAGTAATGCCCCTGGAGCGCATCGTCGACATGGCGGTCAGCCGCCTGCGCCAGCGCCTGCGCGACACCGGCAAGGCGCCGCGGCTGATCCAGACCGTGCGCGGCAGCGGCTACCTGCTGGCGGCGCAGGTCCGCCCGCACCTGGGGCTGTGATGGGCGAGCGGCGGCGCTGGCCGCTGGTCCCGCGCTCGCTGCTGGGGCGCATGCTGCTGCTGACACTGCTGGCGATCCTCGTCGCCCAGGGCCTGTCCAGCCTGTTCTGGCTCTCGCACCTGCGCTCCAGCCAGCGCGAGGGCCTGCTCACCAGCTCGCGCAGCCTGGCCTATTCCATGGCCGCCAGCGTCAGCTACTTCCGCTCGCTGCCCATCGGCTACCGCCCGCTGGTGCTGGACCAGCTGCGCAGCATGGGCGGCACGCGCTTCTTCGTCTCGCTCAACGAGCGCCCGCTGCAGATGCAGAGCCTGCCGGACACGCCGAACAAGCAGGCGGTGCTGGACATCGTCCGCGACGTGCTGCAGCAGAAGCTGGGCAAGGACGTGGAGCTGGAAGTGGAGTTCGTCGCCCCGGACGACCTGCGCCTGTTCAACAGCCAGCTGAAGCTGGAGGAACTGCCGCGCTCCTGGGCCCACTACGCGCTGACCCTGGAGCCGGTGAACCCGCCGGTGCTGGTGACGCAGATCCGCATCGGCGAGAACGAATGGCTCTACATCGCCAGCCTGATGCCGGCGCCCTACGTCAGCCTGGAGCCGGAGGCGCTGCAGCCGCAGCAACTGCTCTCCATCGGCCTGACCAGCCTGTTGCTGCTGCTCTTCGCCGGCCTCTTGGTGCACCAGCAGAGCCGCCCCTTGAAACGCCTGGCCCGCGCCGCCCGCGAAGTCGCCCTGGGCAGCCCGGCGGCGCCGCTGGAGGAGCGCGGCGCCCGCGAGCTGGTGGAAGTCAGCCGCGCCTTCAACACCATGCGCGAGAGCATCGACCGCTACCTCAGCGAGCGCGGCCAGCTGTTCAGCGCCATCTCCCACGACCTGCGCACGCCCATCACCCGCCTGCGCCTGCGCGTCGAACTGCTCGACGACGAGCCGCAGCGCGACAAGCTCAACCAGGACCTCGACGAGCTGGAACTGCTGGTCAAGGGCGCCCTGCAATGCGTGAAGGACACCGACATCCACGAGAACATCGAGCCGGTGGACGTCAACCAGCTGCTGCAGCACGTCGCCGGCCCCTACCTGGCCGACGGCCGCGTGAAGCTGCTGGGAGAGGCGGGCGAACCCTATCCCGGCAAGCCCCTGGCCCTGCGCCGCTGCATCGGCAACCTGCTGGACAACGCGCTGAAGTACGGCGAGCGCGCGCAGGTGCAGGTCGAGGACGGCCTGGAAGCGCTGCTCGTGCACGTCGACGACGAGGGGCCCGGGGTGCCGGAACAGCGGCTGGAGCAGGTGTTCGAACCGCGGGTGCGCCTGTCGCAGCGGGGGCAGGGGTATGGGTTGGGGTTGGGGATCGCGAGGAATATCGCGCATACCCATGGCGGGGAGGTGAGTTTGCAGAACAGGCGGGAAGGGGGGCTGCGGGTGACCTTGCGGTTGCCGAGGTTGGTGGTCGAGTAAAGACGCTTCCTTTACTCAGCTCAGAAGGTTCCGGCGTGCTCCATGATTGCGCCTTGAAGAGGACAGCCCCCTCTCCCTTCAGGGAGAGGGTTGGGGAGAGGGGCTCTTCAACCAAGGCCGAGTAACTTCCCTGATCTCACAAAAAAGGAGATCAAGGATGCCGTCATACCGCGACTTCTCCCGCCAACTCCGCAAAGACCAGACCGACGCTGAACGAGCCCTGTGGCAACAACTCCGCGCCTACCGCTTCATGGGCCTGAAATTCAGGCGCCAGAAAGTCATAGGCCACTACATAGTCGACTTCATCTGCCTGGAAAGAATGCTGGTGATCGAATTGGACGGCGGCCAGCACCTGGGCTCTGCTTCCGATCTGGAGCGAGACGCCTGGCTCTGCGCCCGAGGTTTCCAGGTGCTACGGTTCTGGAATCATGACGTGTTGTTGAGGATGGATTCGGTGCTGGAGGCGATACGCTTGGCGCTCGATTCAAGTTCGCAACCCTCTCCCCATCCCTCGGCTGCGCGCCCCGCCCTGAAGGGAGAGGGGGCCGTTCGGCGCGGGCTGCAATCATGGAGTTAGCCGGCAACACCTTGCTATCAGGATGACGCCGAACATATAGCCCCTCAGGACCAGCCCCTCTCCTTGACGGGAGAGGGGGCAGCTCGGAGTGAAGCGAGGCGATGGCGCTCGCCGGCAACATTCGACTATCAGGATGACTCAGGACATATAGCCGCTCAGGACCAGTCCCCTCTCCCTTCAGGGAGAG
Source organism: Pseudomonas sp. PI1 (assembly GCF_000812405.1). Lineage (NCBI taxonomy): Bacteria > Pseudomonadati > Pseudomonadota > Gammaproteobacteria > Pseudomonadales > Pseudomonadaceae > Pseudomonas > Pseudomonas sp. PI1. The sequence goes on along the minus strand of NZ_JWMC01000103.1, from coordinate 5,483 downwards.
GGTTAGGGAGAGGGGCTCTTGGCTCTTCAAATCAACCCCAACCCAGCCACCCCAAATGTCACCACCCCGTGACAATCCTCCATCCCTTCGTTACCCGGAGCAGGAAATGCCTTGGATAGACTCGGACTACCGCAAGCGCAGACTTGCCCCGAATAACAAGAACAGGTCCTCCCCCATGAATGCGCTCCGCCGCCTTTCCGCCGCTGTCTGTCTTTCCTCGCTCTATCTCGCCGCCCCGGCCCACGCCGGCGAAGTCGAAGTCCTGCACTGGTGGACTTCCCCCGGCGAGGCACGCGCCGCCGAAACCCTGAAGAAACTCGTCCAGGCCAAGGGCCACACCTGGAAGGACTTCGCCGTCGCCGGCGGTGGTGGCGAGGCCGCCATGACCGTACTGAAGACCCGCGCCGTGTCCGGCAACCCGCCGGCCGCCGCGCAGATCAAGGGGCCGGACATCCAGGAGTGGGGCCAGCTCGGCCTGCTCGCCGACCTCAACCAGGTCGCCGCCGAGGGCAAGTGGGACCAACTCCTGCCGCCGCAGGTGGCGCAGGTCATGAAGTACCAGGGCGACTACGTCGCCGTGCCGGTCAACGTGCACCGGGTGAACTGGCTGTACATCAACCCCGAGGTCTTCAAGAAGGCCGGCGCCACGCCGCCGACCACCCTCGACGAGTTCTTCGCCGCCGCCGACAAGCTCAAGGCCGCCGGCTTCGTGGCCCTGGCCCACGGCAGCCAGCCCTGGCAGGACGGCACCCTGTTCGAGAACCTGGTGCTCAGCAAGATGGGCCCGGACGGCTACCGCAAGGCCTTCGTCGAGCAGGACAAGGCCACCCTCACCGGGCCGCAGATGGTCGAGGTGTTCAGCGCGTTGAAGAAACTGCGCGGCTACATCGACGCCGACGCCGCCGGGCGCGAGTGGAACGTCGCCACCAGCATGGTCATCAACGGCAAGGCCGGCATGCAGATCATGGGCGACTGGGCCAAGAGCGAATTCACCGCGGCCAACAAGGTCGCCGGCAAGGACTACCAGTGCCTGCCGTTCCCCGGCACGCAGAAGGACTTCGACTACAACATCGACTCCCTGGTGATGTTCAAGTTGAGCAACGCCGAGAACCGCAAGGCCCAGGAAGACCTGGCGCGCGCGGTGCTCGACCCGGCGTTCCAGAAGGACTTCAACCTGGCCAAGGGCTCCATCCCGGTGCGCCTGGACGCCGACATGGCGCCCTTCGACGCCTGCGCCCAGCAGTCGATGAAGGACTTCAAGGCGGCCTCCGCGGCCGGCACCCTGGTGCCGAGCATGGCCCACAGCATGGCCGCCTCCAGCTACGTGCAGGGCGCCATCTTCGACGTGGTGACCAACTTCTTCAACGACCCCGCCGCGGACCCGCAGAAGGCTGCCCAGCAGCTCTACGCGGCCATCGAGGCGGCGGCGCAGTAAGCCGCGCGGCGCCTTCCGCCAGGCGCCGCCCCACTCCCAGCCGACCCACTCCGGGCCATCGCCATGGCCCGGACGGCTTCACTCGCACCCGGGAAGACCCATGGCGACAGAAAACCCCACCTTCACCCCCGCGGCGGCCCCGCGCGCCTCGCTGCTCGACGGCCTGCAGCGCTGGCTGCCGAAACTGGTGCTGGCCCCGAGCATGCTCGTGGTGCTGGTCTGCGTGTACGGCTACATCGGCTGGACGCTGCTGCTGTCCTTCACCAACTCGCGCTTCATGCCCAGCTACAGCTGGGCCGGGCTCGGCCAGTACCTGCGCCTGTGGGACAACGACCGCTGGTGGGTGGCCAGCCGCAACCTGCTGCTGTTCGGCGGCCTGTTCATCGTCATCTGCCTGCTGCTCGGGGTGTTCCTCGCCGTGCTGCTGGACCAGCGCATCCGCCGCGAGGGCTTCATCCGCACGGTCTACCTGTACCCCATGGCGCTGTCGATGATCGTCACCGGCACCGCCTGGAAGTGGCTGCTCAACCCCGGCCTGGGCCTGGACAAGCTGCTGCGCGACTGGGGCTGGACGGGCTTTCGCTTCGACTGGCTGGTGGACCCGCAGCGCGTCGTCTACTGCCTGGTGATCGCCGCCGTGTGGCAGGCCTCGGGCTTCGTCATGGCGCTGTTCCTCGCCGGCCTGCGCGGCGTCGACCCGGCCATCGTGCGCGCCGCCCAGGTGGACGGCGCGAGCCTGCCGACCATCTACCTGCGCATCGTCCTGCCGAGCCTGCGCCCGGTGTTCTTCAGCGCGCTGATGATCCTCGCGCACATCGCCATCAAGAGCTTCGACCTGGTCGCCGCCATGACCGCCGGCGGCCCCGGCTACTCCTCCGACCTGCCGGCGATGTTCATGTACGCCCACACCTTCACCCGCGGCCAGATGGGCCTGGGCGCGGCGAGCGCGATGCTGATGCTCGGCGCGGTGCTGGCCATCGTCGTGCCCTACCTGTATTCCGAACTGCGAGGCAAGCGCCATGCGTGACGCGACCTTCAAGCCCAGCCTCGGCCGCCTGGCGGTCCACGCCACCCTCTGGGGCGCCGTGGCGCTGTACCTGATCCCGCTGCTGGTGATGCTGCTGACCAGCTTCAAGAGCCCCGAGGACATCCGCAACAGCAACCTGCTGGCGCTGCCGGAAGTGTTCACCCTGATCGGCTGGGTGAAGGCCTGGGGCGCGGTGGGCGACTTCTTCTGGAACTCGGTGAAGATCACCGTCCCCGGCGTGCTCATCTCCACCTTCATCGGCGCGCTGAACGGCTACGTGCTGTCCATGTGGCGCTTCCGCGGCTCGCAGCTGTTCTTCGGCGCGCTGCTGTTCGGCTGCTTCCTGCCGTTCCAGGTGATCCTCCTGCCGATGTCCTTCACCCTCGGCAAGCTGGGCCTGGCCAACACCACCACGGGCCTGGTGATGGTCCATTGCATCTACGGCCTGGCCTTTACCACGCTGTTCTTCCGCAACTACTTCGTGGCCATCCCGGATGCCCTGGTGAAGGCCGCGCGGCTCGACGGCGCCGGCTTCTTCACCATCTTCACGCGCATCCTCCTGCCGATGTCCACGCCCATCGTCATGGTCTGCCTGATCTGGCAGTTCACCCAGATCTGGAACGACTTCCTCTTCGGCGTGGTGTTCGCCAGCGGCGACGCCCAGCCGATCACGGTGGCGCTGAACAACCTGGTGAACATCAGCACCGGGGTCAAGGAATACAACGTCGACATGGCCGCGGCGATGATCGCCGCGCTGCCGACGCTGATCGTCTACGTACTGGCTGGAAAGTATTTCGTGCGCGGCCTGACCGCCGGCGCGGTCAAGGGGTAATCGGACATGGCAACACTCGAACTGCGCAACCTGCACAAGTCCTACGGCAGCGGCCTGGCGGACACCCTCAAGTCCATCGACCTGGCGATCGAGTCCGGCGAGTTCCTGATCCTGGTCGGCCCATCCGGCTGCGGCAAGTCCACGCTGATGAACTGCATCGCTGGCCTGGAGGACATCAGCGGCGGCGCCATCCTGGTGGATGGCCGCGACATCAGCGGCATGAGCCCGAAGGACCGCGACATCGCCATGGTGTTCCAGTCCTACGCGCTGTACCCGACCATGACGGTGCGCGAGAACATCGCCTTCGGCCTGAAGATCCGCAAGCTGCCCCAGGCCGCCATCGACGAAGAGGTGGCGCGGGTGGCCAAGCTGCTGCAGATCGAGCACCTGCTGCAGCGCAAGCCCTCGCAGCTTTCCGGCGGCCAGCAGCAGCGCGTGGCCATGGGCCGGGCGCTGGCGCGGCGGCCGAAGATCTACCTGTTCGACGAGCCGCTGTCGAACCTCGACGCCAAGCTGCGGGTGGAGATGCGCACCGAGATCAAGCTGATGCACCAGCGCCTGAAGACCACCACGGTCTACGTCACCCACGACCAGATCGAGGCCATGACCCTCGGCGACAAGGTGGCAGTGATGAAGGACGGCATCGTCCAGCAGTTCGGCACACCGCAGCAGATCTACAACGACCCGGCCAACCTGTTCGTCGCCAGCTTCATCGGCTCGCCGCCGATGAACTTCATCCCGCTGCGCGTGCAGCGCCAGGGCAGCCGTCTGGTCGGCCTGCTGGACAGCGGCCAGGACCGCTGCGAGCTGCCGCTGGAGCTGGACGCCGAAGTGGCCGAGGGCCGCGAGCTGATCCTCGGCGTGCGTCCGGAACAGATCGGCGTGGCCGAGAACGGCAACGGCCTGGTGGACGTGCGCGCCGAGGTCGAGGTGCTGGAGCCCACCGGCCCGGACACCCTGGCCTTCGTCACCCTCAACGGCGCCAAGGTCTGCTGCCGCCTGGCCCCGGACGCCGCGCCGGCCCTGGGCTCGACCCTCCAACTGCACCTGGACCCGGCGCGGGTACTGCTGTTCGACGCGGGCAGCGGCGAGCGCCTGCGCAAGGCCCCGGGCGGGGCGGGGGAGGCCAAGGTCACCCCGCTGGCCCGGCACAAGCACTGAACGCCGCAAGGCATTTCACCAACGAGGACGTCAGCAATGCATAAGAACAACAAGATCCGGCCCGCCCTGGGCTGCCTGCTCGCCCTGGGCGCCGTCGGCCTGAATGGCCTGGCCTGCGCCGACGAGGCCTTCTCCGCCGATTCGAAATGGGGCCTGGGGGACTGGGGCGGCACCCGCAGCGAGCTGCTGGAGAAGGGCTACGACTTCAAGCTGGACTACGTCGGCGAGGCCGCGGGCAACCTGCACGGCGGCTACAACGACGACAAGACCGCGCGCTACACCGACCAGTGGGCGCTGGGCACCCACCTGGACCTGCAGAAGATCCTCGGCTGGCACGGCGCCGAGTTCCAGCTGACGGTGACCGAGCGCAGTGGCAACAACCTGTCCAACGACCGCCTCAGCGACCCGCGCGCCGGCCAGCTCAGCTCGGTGCAGGAAGTCTGGGGCCGCGGCCAGACCTGGCGGCTGACGCAGATGTGGTACAAGCAGACCTTCCTCGACGACGCCCTGGACATCAAGGTCGGCCAGTTCGGCGAGGGCGAGGACTTCAACAGCTTCCCCTGCGACTTCCAGAACCTGGCCTTCTGCGGCTCGCAGGTGGGCAACTGGGTCGGCGGCATCTGGTACAACTGGCCGGTGGCGCAGTGGGCGCTGCGGGTGAAGTACAACTTGAGCCCGGAGTTCTTCGTGCAGGTCGGCGCCTACGAGCAGAACCCTTCGAACCTGGAGACCGGCAACGGCTTCAAGCTCAGCGGCAGCGGCACCAAGGGCGCGATCCTGCCGGTGGAGCTGGTGTGGTCGCCGAAGGTCGGCGGGCTGCCGGGCGAATACCGCCTGGGCTACTACTACAGCACCGCCAAGGCCGACGACGTCTACGAGGATGTGAACGGCCAGCCCCAGGCGCTGACCGGCAACGCCTTCAAGTCCCATGGCAGCAAGCACGGCTGGTGGGTGGTGGCGCAGCAGCAGGTCACCGCGCACGACGGCGACGCTTCGCGCGGCCTGAGCCTGTTCGCCAACTTCACCGT